>JBATYU010000694.1:0-2978 GCA_049674245.1 Bradyrhizobium sp.
GCCACCTGCGACAATTACCTGTTCGGGCCCACGCGTAACCCATTCAATCTTGCCAAGAACAGCGGCGGCTCTTCCGGCGGCAGCGCGGCGGCGGTGGCCGACGGACTGCTGCCCATCGCCGAGGGCACCGACGCTGGCGGCTCTATTCGGGTTCCCTCCGCTTGGTGCGGCACCTACGGGTTCAAAGCTTCGTTCGGTAGAGTTCCCTTCTTGGTGGGCGCCAACGCGTTCGGAGCTGCCGACTCGCCTTTCCTTTTTGAAGGGCCGATCACCCGAACCGTGGAGGATGCCGCGCTTGCGCTCAATGTGCTCGCCGGCCACGACGCGCGAGATCCCTTCAGCATCATCGAGCCGGCGACCGACTTCACCGCGGCGACCCGCCGTTCCATCCGCGGCCTCAAGATCGCTTATAGCCCGAACTTGGATATCTTTCCCGTCGACCGTGGAGTGGCGGAAACAGTCAACCGGGCGGTGCGTGTATTCGAGGAAGCCGGCGCTCACGTCGAAGAGGTCAAGCTCGGCATTGAGCGTTCGCACAAGGAGCTGACCGATGCCTGGTCGGGGCTGTACATGCTGCTCAACCTGCAGGCATTCGAGAACATGAAGCGGGATGGCATAGATCTGCTCGGCCAACACCGCAAAGACTTTCCGCCCCAGTATCTGGAGTGGGTCGAGAAGGCCACTCGTCTTTCGGGGCTCGACTTCTACCGGAACCAGGCTGTCCGCACCGAGATCTACAACGCCTTTCAAGGCGTGCTGAATAATTTTGATCTGCTTGTCACGCCGACTACAGCCTGCCCGCCCGTAGATAACGCGAACGACGGCAACACCGTGGGACCGAGCTCGATCAACGGTGTGGAGGTCGATCCTCTTGTCGGCTGGGCCATGACCTACTTTGTCAACTTCACCGGTCACCCGGCGGCATCGATCCCGGCTGGACTATCTGACGGTCTGCCGGTCGGGATGCAAATTATCGGCCGGCGAAACGCCGATATCGATGTGCTGGCAGCGAGCGCGGCGTTCGAGCGGCTTCGGCCGTGGCACGAAAGTTATCAGCTGTGCCAGGAACGGTCACTGCGGGTGTAAGGGCGATTAAGCAGCCGACCCCGGCCAACCACTCATACTTTGAAGTGGTCCTGGGCAACCACCTGACCGGCCAGTCGACCTTCGACACGCCGCGAGCCGTCCAAACGCGGATCGCCATTCACGGTACCACAATCTGGAGACGCGCGACGACCATTCATCTTTGCGAGAGACTGCACGCTTCGAGCCAGAGAGAGAGCGTCGATAATCCAACAGCATCGCACAGCGCATTATTTACGTGCGCGACGCGCATCGATGCCTTGAAATTTCACAAGATCAATTCAATCGCAACAAATCTGCGAAAGCGCGTTATCCTCCAAGCTGCTAACCATACAGACTTCAACCGCTCATCCTTTAACTACAATGAGGTCAGGGATGTCTGTGAATTCGGCAATAGCCCGAACACCATGCGGTGCATTGCTCATTTTTGCCCTCGCCATACAATCGGCGACAGCCAGAGAGCAGCGCGCACGAAAGCATCATCATATCCATAGGGTCTCATTGTGTCGGCCCTGGGACGCCAATGCTGCAATGATGCAGACCACGTCAGATCCCTGGTGGGCACGCTTCGCAAACGGGCGGGATCAGCACCAGCAGGTCATTGAGCTAGTGCGGTCAGGATCAGTAGGTGCAATCGGTCTAGCAGATGAGAACCCGAATTTAATGGCAAGCTTTCTTGCGGCCGCTTTTCGTTAGTGGGCCGCAAGGCAAGTGGGGTCTTTTCTCAGTCCAAACCTCGGAGAGACAACGATGCGTCAGTTTTTGCCCGTTGCAGTGTTGTCGGCTTTTGCCGTCGCGTCTAACGCCGCAATCGCCGAACCTGACCTGGTCCCGCCGCTCACAGACTCCACGGAAACGCCGGAGAGCGTGCATGTGCAGCCACGAGGGCGCGCCTTTGCTCCAAAATCTTCTGAAGATGAGGCTGTGCAGAAACAGCTCACCATCGCTAACGAAAGACAAAGACGATTGGACGCAAACTTCGATAGAAAACTTACCATCTGTCGTCGTTGCTAGCACGTGTCTGAATTGGCCGGTGGCATCGCCACCCGATAATTCCAGAGGCCGGCTTCGGCTTGTCACAGGAGAAACATAGGAGATTGACCGTCGTGAACAAAATGAACTGTATGGCTCCTGAGGGCGCTGCTACCACATTTGATCGCAACCTTGCGCATACGCAGCCTGCCGAGGCACTTACTTTGCTGGTAGGCGAACTGCAGCACCGTATCCGCAATCTTCTCATGGTGGTTCAGTGTTTCGTTAGCCAGACAGATTCTGCTACCGCTGACGGGTACCGTGCTGCGCTGAACGCACGAATCGTGGCTCTATCGGACGCCTACAACCTGATTGACCACGCTCGTGAGCATCGCATCTTTTTGACCGAACTGCTAGAGCAGACACTAAAACCGTTCGCCTCAGTTCGAAAGGATCGAGTTTATGCTGCGGGACCCGACATCGAGCTTGAGCCGCGACTTGCACTTTCTCTTCACATGGTCGTCCACGAGCTTGCAAGCAACGCTAGCAAGCACGGCGCACTCTCGTCTTCATCAGGGCGTGTTGAAATACTCTGGAGCCTGCTTAGCAATGACGGCGATCGGAGACTCGCTATGCAATGGAGCGAGCACGGTGGACCGGAAGTGTCTAAACCCAACCACAAGGGCTTTGGCCTTCGCCTAATAACCAAAGTATTAACCGGTGCTCGAGTCGAAATGGAGTTCGAGCCGGCGGGACTCGTTTGCCGCATCTTGATTGATTCCGATCAACTCTGAAAAGGATAATGGGATCGCTCGGTGCACTCAAAATTTGTGCCCATTGAACACTTGATCTGACGACCCCAAATTTTGGTGCAGACTCTTGCTCTTTGCACGAGCACATAAAGGCCGTTCAAGCATTGCTCC
>JBATYU010000695.1:0-3346 GCA_049674245.1 Bradyrhizobium sp.
TCGCGCTCGCGCATCACGACGATGCGCTCGACCAGTCGTTCCACGATCTTTTCCGAGATTTGTGCGGTGCGCGCGGCCATCGGCTTCTCATAGAGCGCCTCGATCGCATCGTCCTCGTCGTCATCGTCACTGATGAGCTGCGAGTTGAGCGGCTGCGAGAGTTTCGAGCCGTCGCGGTAGAGCGCGTTAGCTTTCAAGGCGAGCTTCCAGGACAGCATGTAGGCCGCCTTGCAGTCCTCGACCGTCGCATCGTTCGGCATGTTGATGGTTTTGGAGATCGCGCCCGAGATGAACGGCTGCGACGCCGCCATCATGCGGATGTGGCTTTCCACCGACAGATAGCGCTTGCCGACCTTGCCGCAGGGGTTGGCGCAGTCGAACACCGGATAGTGCTCCGCCTTCAGATGCGGTGCGCCCTCGACCGTCATCGCGCCGCAGATGTGCACATTGGCCGCCTCGATCTCGCGCTTGGTGAAGCCCACCGCGGTGAGCAGGTCGAAATTGGGCGCTGCGATCGCGTCCGCGCCCATGCCGAGCTGGTCGCGAATGAAATCCTCGCCAAAGGTCCATTTGTTGAAGGCGAACTTGATATCGAACGCGGTCGGCAGCGCCGCTTCCACTTTCGCAATGGCTTCATCCGTGAAGCCTTTGGCTCGCAGCGTCGTGGCGTTGATGCCGGGCGCGTTGGAGAGCGAGCCGTGGCCCACCGCATAAGCCTCGATCTCGGCGATATCGGATTCGCGATAGCCGAGCGCGCGCAGCGCTTCCGGCACGGCGCGGTTGATGATCTTGAAATAGCCGCCGCCGGCGAGCTTCTTGAATTTCACCAGCGCGAAATCCGGCTCGATGCCGGTGGTGTCGCAATCCATGACGAGGCCAATGGTGCCGGTCGGCGCCACCACCGTGACTTGCGCGTTGCGATAGCCATGCTGCTCGCCGAGCGACAGCGCGTCGTCCCAGGCGAGCTTGGCATGGGTGACGATATCGGCCTGCGGGCAGGAGGCATGGTCGAGCGGCACCGGATTGACGGCGAGCGCTTCGTAACCTCTGGATTCACCATGCGCGGCGCGGCGATGGTTGCGGATCACCCGCAGCATGTGCGCGGTGTTCTTCTTGTAGCCCGGGAAGGTGCCGAGCTCGGCCGCCATCTCGGCCGAGGTCTTGTAGGCAATGCCGGTCATGACAGCGGTCAGCGCGCCGCACAGCGAACGGCCTTCCTTGCTGTCGTAGGGCAGGCCCATGGTCATCAACAGCCCGCCGATATTGGCAAAGCCCAGCCCCAGCGTGCGGAACTCGTAGGAGAGATTTGCGATCTCCTTCGACGGGAACTGCGCCATCATCACGGAGATTTCGAGCACCAGCGTCCAGAGCCGGCAGAGATGCTCATAAGAGTCCACATCGAACCGCTTCGTCGTGGTGTTGTAGAAGGTGATGAGGTTGGCCGACGCCAGATTGCAGGCGGTGTCGTCCAAGAACATGTATTCCGAGCACGGATTGGAGGCGCGGATCTCGCCCGAGGCCTTGCAGGTGTGCCAATCGTTCATGGTGGTGTTGAAGTGCAGGCCGGGATCGGCCGACGCCCAGGCGGCGTAGCCGATCTTCTCCCAGAGCTCGCGGGCCTTGAGAGTTTTTGTCACCTTCTTGTTGGTGCGTCCGATCAGGTTCCAATCGCCATCGGTCTCCACCGCGCGCAAAAAGTCGTCCTTCAGCGAGACCGAGTTGTTGGAATTCTGGCCGGAGACCGTGAGGTAGGCTTCCGAATCCCAGTCGGTGTCGTAGACCGGAAAATCGATGTCCTTGTAGCCTTGCCTCGCAAACTGGATCACCCGCTTGATGTAACTGTCGGGCACCAGCGCACGCCGCGCGAGTTTTATTTCGCGCCGGAGCGCCGGGTTTTTCTCAGGGTCAAAACAATCGTCGCCGGAACCTTCGCAATTGACGCAGGCTTTCAGCACGGCCTTGAGATGCTTCTGGTTGATCCTGGAGCCGGTGACGAGGGCTGCGACCTTCTGCTCCTCCTTCACCTTCCAGTCGATATAAGTTTCGATATCGGGGTGATCGGCGTCGACCACGACCATCTTGGCCGCGCGGCGCGTGGTGCCGCCCGACTTGATCGCGCCCGCGGCGCGGTCGCCGATCTTGAGGAAACTCATCAGGCCCGACGAGCGGCCGCCGCCGGAGAGACGTTCGCCTTCGCCGCGCAAACGGGAAAAGTTCGAGCCCGTTCCGGAGCCATATTTGAACAGCCGCGCCTCGCGCACCCACAAATCCATGATGCCGCCCTCGTTGACGAGGTCGTCCTCGATGCCCTGGATGAAGCAGGCATGCGGCTGCGGATGCTCGTAGGCCGACTTCGACCGCGTCAGCTTGCCGGTCTTCCAGTCGACGTAATAGTGGCCCTGGCCGGGACCGTCGACGCCGTAGGCCCAGTGCAGCCCGGTGTTGAACCATTGCGGCGAGTTCGGCGCCACCATCTGCTTTGCCAGCATGTAGCGCAGCTCGTCGAAGAAGGCGCGCGCGTCTTCTTCAGACGAAAAATAGCCGCCCTTCCAGCCCCAATAGGTCCAGCAGCCACTGAGGCGATCGAACACCTGTTTGGCGGAGAGTTCGCTGACATAGCGCTCCTTCTCCGGCAGGTCGGCCAGCGCCTCGACATCAGGCACCGAGCGCCACAGCCACGACGGCACGGTCTCTTCCTCGACCTTCTTCAGGCGCGCGGCGACGCCGGCTTTGCGAAAATACTTCTGCGCCAGCACGTCGGAGGCGACCTGCGACCAGAACTGGGGCACCTCGACGTTTTCCAGGCGAAACACCACCGAGCCGTCAGGATTGCGGATTTCAGATGTCGTCAATCTGAAATCAATCGTGTCGTAAGGTGAGTGGCCTTGGCTGGTGTTGCGTCGTTCGATTCGCATGGTCGTGCCCCATTGTTTTTGACCGGACCGCTGGCGGGCGGCGCGGCGTGTTTTTCCTTGAGCGAACCTCCCGCCGCAGCGTTGGCTGCGGCCCGATTGTTCGCACGCGAAAGCCGGTGGATCCGGCCCCGTTTCTCTCGAGGCAAAAGCGATGCGCGCATTGCTGCCCACATTGGCTTTTGGCCCGGCACGACCTCGACGGAACCGCCGTTCCGTCACGCCATGCATTCAACGCCCCAACCCGTCGCCCCGTAACGTCGCGTGAGCCAATTCCGGCCCGTTTCTAGCACCCCGGACAGGTCCGAATTCAGGGCGCAAAAACCCCGCACCCGTGGCCGCAACCTGCGGACGGAGTGGTCATTTTGGAACCCTTTGGGAGCGACCGGCGGGGACCCAAACACACTCGCGCCGAACAGGAGGAAAGCTAGGAC
>JBATYU010000696.1:0-2844 GCA_049674245.1 Bradyrhizobium sp.
GCCGGGCTGGACATGCGCCCGCGGACGGTCATCATATTCGGCAACCCCAAAGCGGGCACACCCCCGATGACCAGGAGCGCTACACTGGCAATCGATCTGCCGATGAAGGCGCTCGTCTGGCAGGACGATCAAGACAGGGTCTGGCTCACCTACAATACCAGTGAATACAACGCGAAGTATGTGTTCCCGCGCCACGGTGTTGCTACCTCCGGCGACGCATCGAAAGCTCTTGAAACCTTCCTGACTAAGGTAACCGACCAGAGCACTCAATGATTCCAGCCTCGCGCCCTTGAATAGCCCCTGGGTCAAAGATTGCGAGCACGCGTTCAATCGATGGGGCACATCATCTCGGCCGGAATTAAGGGGCGGACTCGGCAGATTTGCGATCGTAGTCCCGGACTGAAGCTCGATCTATCGCATGCAAGAGAGCACTCGTGGTGAGCAGCTCGGGAAGGGCTTCGCCCTGTGGCCGCCCGGGTCCGTAGACCACGTCGAAAGGAATACCGTATCGTCCGAAGCGATGAAGATAATCTGCGATCAATGGATTCGGCCGGCTCCAGTCGGCGCGCATTCTTATGACGTGTGACTGTTGGAACCGCGAACGCACCTCCGCATTCTCGAGCACTCTCAAGTCGTTGACCTTGCAGGTTAGACACCATGTGGCGGTGACATCCACCAGTACGGTGTTGCCGTTGGCGATAAGCCCGGGCAGTGCATCCAAATTGAACACCTGCCACTCCCGCCCCGCCGCAGGCTGCGAAACTGAAGCAACCGCGGACAAACTGAAGACGAGGGGCATGACAGCCAGCCCGGTGGTAATCCATCCGGATCTGCGCGACGCAAGGGCGGCGATGTGGCCTTTGACCGGGGCACTGATCGAGGCTCGATAACCCAGCAAGCACGCCAGCAGAACGGTCGTGATTGCCGTCATCCACGCGCCCGCTATGCTCCAGAGCACGAAGATCAGCCAGACCGCCGTCCCCAACAGCAAGATGCCGAGTAATTTCCGCACAACAAGCATCCACGGGCCCGGACGTGGAAGCCAACGAACGCAGCGAGGAAACAACGCGGCCATCGTATACGGCAGGGCCATTCCGATGCCGAGACACAGGAAGATTGCAAAGATTTCGGAGGGCCCACGCGCCAATGCAAAGCCGACGGCTGTTCCGACGAACGGCGCGGAGCAAGGCGTAGCCAGCAAAGTTGCGAACACGCCAGCGAGGAAAGCCTCGAGCACGGGTCCGCCGGCCCGCTTGGACGCAATGGTCGCTATCGAACTTGGCAAGCCGATCGGAAGCCATTCAAAGAAACTCGCTGCGAACAAGACCGTCAACACTGCCATTCCCGCCAGGAACCAGGGCTGCTGAAACTGTATGCCCCAGCCCAGTGTTGCGCCCGACCATTTTAGCCCGACCAAGGAAGCGGCCAGCAGCAGGAAGCTAATCATGATGCCGGCAGACGTTGCTGCCGACCCTAAACGAACATCGCGCAAACCACCGCCCGCCGGTCGCGTGAATGCAAAAAGCTTGATCGAAAGCACCGGAAGCACGCATGGCATAAGATTGAGGATGAGGCCTCCCAGTAAGGCTGAAACTAGCGCGGCAAAAAATGCCGAACTATGCTCGGGTGTCGTTGCGCCGGCGGGCCCCTTGAACTCGGCGGCCCGATTTCCGTCGACTAGTGTCAGTGTCAACGGATGGTCAGGCGGTGGCAACGCGGCGAGTCGAACACTCAGACGTGCAGTCGTACCGGCGCCGTGCAGATTGACCCTCGGCGCCGGCGGAATTCCGTTCCCGGCGCCCTCGACAAAAAGGTCGGGCCGCACAAAGGCCTCAGCCTTGCTTTGAAGATCGACCACGAGGGTTGGTTCTGATGCGGTGCCCGCGAAACGAGTGCGGATGACATCGATACCCGCGGCTTCCGGCGAACCCGGTACACGTTTTCGGGCCGAGTCGATCAACACGGACTCGGCAGAAGGCCCCCCGGCTCCGGTTGGCAACGGCAGAGCGAGTTCAGCCTGAAGGGGCACGCAGACTTCCGAGCACGCGGCGTAGTCGATCGACGCTTTGACCCGGGCTGAGGCGTGAGCTTGTTTAAGATGTAGTTTGACCGGAAGAACCACGCCGTTTTCGTAGACGCTGTTCTGCAATTCCTCGATGACGAGACGATGCGGGGCAGGCCAGGAAATTTCAGCGCCTGAGATATTTTCTGAAGCAGACCAGTCGACCGTTGGTGGGATGCCCGCGTCTCCCGGGGTTCGCCAATAACCGTGCCACCCCTTGGCAAACCGGAATTCTAAGCCTGCCTCGAGGGTTGAATCGGCGGCGATATGATCCGTCGCTGTGATCAGGCGCACCGCCGCCCGGCTGTCCCCCACCCAATTGGTGGCGGCGGCATAGGCGGCGTTGCCGGTCCACATGATGAAGCCGACCAATAGCGCAACGAGAGTGGGGAAACGAGCGAGGGCCATGATGCGTCCAGGACAGTGTGGATGTTAGTCTAAGATATTCTCGAATGACGGCCGGCAGGCTCCAGCAAGCCGCGCGCCGGCTCGTACACCCACGTGCGTCAGGCGATCAGGTGGAGCCATCCGAGAATCGGGAAGCTCCAATGATCTGGCCATCGGGCGCTTCGAGCACAACGGCGACGTCCTGGCCTTCGGGAAATCGCTCGTTGATCTGGAGCGGGGCTCCCGACCACTGCCCGACCGAGCGGATCGATCTGACGATGTTCGCCTCTTCCAACGTCCGACCGCTATTCTCTCCGCGGCCGATCGCTGTCGTATGGTCATGGTCAAAGCCGATGAGAAGGATCTTGCCGGTTCCACTGCCAGAGCCGACCTGG
>JBATYU010000697.1:0-5347 GCA_049674245.1 Bradyrhizobium sp.
CCTTGGAGACCGCGCCGAAAGTTGAGAGCGTCGATGCGTTGACGCCCAGCATCGCGCGCTTGGCCTCGTTGGAATAAGTGACAAAGCCGCGGTCGATGACGTCGGAAGAGCCCGGGATATCGGTGAGCGCGCCGGCGACCAGGCCGCCGGTGCAGGATTCGGCGGTCGCAATGGTCAGTTTCCGGCTGCGGCAGAGATCGAGCAGCGAGCGGGCGAGGGCGCGGGCGTCGCTGCCGCTCATGGCTCACGCGCTCCAGCCTTGATGGGTCCAAGGATTGGTCCAAGGCAGGCGGATGGTGGCGCTCGCGGTCGCGGCGATGCCTTCCTCGCGGCCGGTGAAGCCGAGCCGTTCGCTGGTGGTTGCTTTGACCGCCACGCGCGAGATGTCGAGGCCCGTGATCTCGGCGATCCGCGCGCGCATGGTGTCGCGCAACGGGCCTATTTTGGGCCGTTCGCAGATCAGCGTCACCTCGAGATTGGCAATGCGGCCGCCGCGCGCGGCCACTCGGTCCACGGCATATTTCAGGAAGCGGTCGGAGGCCGCTCCCTTCCATTGCGGGTCGGTGGGGGGAAAATGCGAGCCGATATCGCCGTCGGCCAGTGCGCCGAGGATGGCGTCGACCAGCGCATGGAGAGCGACATCGCCGTCGGAATGGGCGATGAAGCCGCGTGTGTGCGGCACCCGAACGCCGCAGATCATCACATGATCGCCCTCGCCGAAGGCGTGGACGTCGTAGCCGGTGCCGGTCCTGATGTCGCCGAGCTGGCTTGCAAGCCGGGCTTCCTCGCGGACGAAGTCTTCGGGCGTGGTCAGTTTCATGTTGGCAACATCGCCTTCAAATGTCGCCACCGTCAATCCCGCCCATTCGGCGAGCGCCGCATCGTCGGTGAAATCGGATCGACCCTCGCGCGCAGCGCGGCGGTGGGCGTCGAGAATTATATCGAAACGAAACGCCTGCGGCGTCTGCGCAATGCGCAGCCGCGCCCGCTCCGGCGTTGCCTCGACATCGCCGGTCTCCCCGATCAGCTTGATGGTGTCGGCAACCGGGATCGCGGGGATGGCCGCGCCGGTGCGGCTTGCCGCATCGATCGCCCGTGAGATCAGTGCAGGGGAGACGAACGGCCGCGCGGCGTCGTGGATCAGAACGATCTCGGGCCTTTGGGGGGCAAGCGCTTCAAGGCCGGCATGCACCGAAGCCTGGCGTGTCGCGCCGCCATTGGCCGGCAGCTCATGGCGCAAGCCGCGCGCGGCCTCGTTGAACATGGCGGTGTCATCGGGATTGAGCACCGGCTGCACCGCAAAGATTTCGGGGTGGCGGCAGAATGGCTTCATGGCGCGGAATATCACCGTCTGCCCGCCGATCGAGCGATACTGCTTGGGCCCTCCGGCGCCGGCGCGAAGCCCGCGCCCGGCTGCGACAAGGATGGCTGCGGCCCGTTCTGATTTCGCCATAGGACTCAATTACGGGTGATTGCTGAGGATAAGGTCGGTCGGCGCATTGCCCTTATCATGCCGTGCTCGCCAATACCGAACGATGGCTGTGGGAAAAGCAGTTTTTGTTGCAGTGCACTTGCAAGATTGCAAGAACTGTCTAAACTGTAGGCATGCAACTTGACTGCACAAGAATTGTGCGCAAAATGGATATTGGCATGCGCGATGAGGCGCTTGCCGGAAAAACGAGAACTCTGTGACCGGCTCGGCAAATACTAGCTATAAGCCGTTGAAGATAGGCGATATTCGGCTCGCCAACCGGGTTCTTCTCGCGCCCATGTCCGGCGTCACCGATGCGCCTTTCCGGCGTCTGGCAGCGGAACTTGGCGCGGGTTTAGTAGTCTCCGAGATGACCGCAAGCGACGATTTGGCCCGGGGCCGTCCGATGTCGCGGCTGCGTGCTGAAGCGGCCGGAATAGGTCCGCATGTGGTTCAGCTCGCGGGCTGCGAAGCCCGATGGATGGCCGAAGGCGCACGAATGGCGGAAGCCGGCGGCGCCGACATCGTCGACATCAATATGGGCTGTCCGGCGCGTCATGTGACGGGCGGTCAATCCGGCTCGGCCCTGATGCGCGATCTCGATCACGCCGTGCGATTGATCGAGGCGACGATTTCGGCCGTCGAGGTGCCGGTGACGTTAAAGATGCGGCTCGGCTGGGACGAGCGCTCGCACAATGCGGGCGAACTGGCGCGCCGCGCGGAGGCCGCGGGCGTGCAGTTGATTACCGTGCATGGCCGCACCCGTTGCCAGTTCTACAAGGGCGAGGCCGATTGGGGCGCGGTCCGCGCCGTCAGGGACGCGATCAAGATTCCGCTGGTCGTCAATGGCGACATCACCTCGTTCGAATCGGCCGTCGCCGCGCTCGAAATGTCTGGTGCTGACGCGGTCATGATCGGCCGCGGCGCGCAGGGCCAGCCGTGGTTGCCCGGCCTGATCGGGCGCCAGCTCGAGAGCGGTATCGCGGAGGGGCCGCCGTCGCTGGCGCAGCAGCTCGACCATATCCGCGCGCTCTATGCCGAGGTGTGCCGTCATTACGGACTGCGCGTCGGGCTTCGTCACGCGCGCAAGCATCTTTCCTGGGCGCTGCAGATCGCCGCCCGATATAGCGGGGCGCCGGCGCAAAAGCTGAAGGCCTGGCGCGACAGCATCCTGACTTCGGAGGATCCCGACCGGGTGGATCGATCGTTACAGGACGCCTTCGACGACTTCGCATGGAGCGCTGCTGCATGACGTCATCAGCAGAACATCGCCGCCTGGTGCCGTCGGACGGCGAGGCCATCCTCAACGCACTTCCCAACCCGGTGCTGTTGATCGCGCCCGACGGCAAGATCGTCGATGCCAACATCGCCGCGGAATCCTTCTTCGAGATTTCCACCCAGTTCCTGCGACGCCAGTCGTTGAAGGAGCTGGTGCCGTTCGGCAGTCCGCTCTTGGCGCTGATCGATCAGGTGCGCTCAAGCGGCTCGCCGGTCAACGAATACAAGGTCGATCTCGGCACGCCGCGCATCGGCGGCGATCGCCAGGTCGATCTTCACGTCGCGCCGTTGACCGAGCGGCCCGGCCATATCGTGGTGATGCTGCAGGAACGCACCATCGCCGACAAGATGGACCGGCAATTGACGCATCGCAGCGCGGCGCGAAGCGTGATCGCGCTTGCCGCCATGCTGGCCCATGAGATCAAGAATCCGCTGTCCGGCATCCGCGGCGCGGCGCAACTCCTGGAGCAGCAGGCCTCCTCGGAGGATCGCATGCTGACGCGGTTGATCTGCGACGAGGCCGATCGCATCGTAACCCTCGTCGATCGCATGGAAGTGTTCGGCGACGACCGCCCGGTGGCGCGCGGGCCGGTCAACATTCATTCCGTGCTCGACCACGTCAAGCGGCTGGCGCAATCGGGCTTTGCCCGCAATATCCGCTTCGTCGAGGACTACGATCCGTCGCTGCCGCCGGTGCTCGCTAATCAGGATCAGCTGATCCAGGTGTTCCTCAACCTGGTGAAGAATGCCGCCGAGGCCGTGGTCGATCTCGGCAGCGATGCCGAAATCCAGCTCACCACCGCGTTCCGCCCCGGCGTTCGCCTCTCGGTGCCGGGCAAGAAATCGCGGGTCTCGCTGCCGCTCGAATTCTGCGTCAAGGACAATGGCTCGGGCGTGCCGGAGGATTTGCTGCCGAACCTGTTCGATCCGTTCGTGACGACGAAGCAAACCGGCAGCGGGTTGGGGTTAGCGCTGGTGGCAAAAATCGTCGGCGATCACGGCGGCATCATCGAGTGCGAGTCGCAGCCGCGCAAGACCACCTTCCGCGTGCTGCTGCCGATGTTCAACACCACCAAGCAATTCGATCAAAGCCATCGCGACGACGTTTCGGGTACGCCGTCGCATGCCTCACAGGATGCAAGATGAGGAAAAACGATGCCCGCAAGTAGCATACTTGTCGCCGATGACGACACCGCCATTCGCACGGTTCTGAACCAGGCTCTGTCGCGTGCCGGATATGAAGTGCGGCTGACCGGGAACGCGGCGACGCTGTGGCGCTGGGTAAGCCAGGGCGAGGGCGATCTTGTCATCACCGACGTGGTGATGCCGGACGAGAACGCGTTCGATCTGTTGCCCCGGATCAAGAAGATGCGGCCGAACCTGCCGGTCATCGTGATGAGCGCCCAGAACACCTTCATGACCGCGATCCGCGCGTCCGAACGCGGCGCCTATGAATATCTTCCGAAACCGTTCGACCTCAAGGAACTGATTGCGATCGTCGGCCGCGCGCTGGCGGAGCCGAAGGAGCGGACCGCAGCGCCGGTCGACGAATCCGAATTCGATTCGATCCCGCTGGTCGGCCGCTCGCCGGCGATGCAGGAAATCTACCGGGTGCTGGCGCGGCTGATGCAGACCGACCTGACCGTGATGATCTCCGGCGAGTCGGGTACCGGCAAGGAACTGGTCGCACGCGCGCTGCATGATTACGGCAAGCGGCGCAACGGCCCGTTCGTCGCGGTCAACATGGCGGCGATCCCGCGCGACCTCATTGAATCAGAACTGTTCGGCCATGAGCGCGGCGCCTTCACCGGCGCCAACACCCGCGCCTCCGGCCGCTTCGAGCAGGCCGAGGGCGGCACGCTGTTCCTCGACGAGATCGGCGACATGCCGATGGAGGCGCAGACCCGTTTGTTGCGCGTGCTGCAGCAGGGCGAAGACACCACCGTCGGCGGCCGCACGCCGATCAAGGCCGACGTGCGCATCGTTGCCGCGAGCAACAAGGATCTGCGGATCCTGATCCAGCAGGGACTTTTCCGGGAAGATTTGTTCTTCCGCCTCAACGTGGTGCCGCTGCGCCTGCCGCCGCTGCGCGAGCGGATCGAGGATTTACCCGACCTGGTCCGGCATTTCTTTGCGCTCGCCGAAAAGGACGGATTGCCGCCGAAGAAGCTCGATACGCTGGCGCTGGAGCGGATGAAGCAGCATCGCTGGCCCGGCAATGTGCGCGAACTGGAAAATCTGGCGCGCCGGCTGGCCGCGCTCTATCCGCAGGACGTCATCACGGGCTCGGTGATCGACGGCGAGCTGGCGCCGCCGGCGGTAACCTCCGGCGGCAGCGTGCAGCACGGGGTCGACAATCTCGGCGGCGCCGTCGAAGCCTATCTGTCCTCGCATTTCTCCGGCTTCCCGAACGGCGTGCCGCCGCCGGGCCTCTATCACCGCATCCTCAAGGAGATCGAGGTGCCGCTGCTCACGGCGGCGCTGGCCGCGACCCGGGGCAACCAGATCCGGGCGGCGGACCTGCTCGGACTGAACCGCAACACGCTGCGCAAGAAGATCCGCGACCTCGACATCCAGGTCTACCGCACCGGCAGCTAG
>JBATYU010000698.1:0-2599 GCA_049674245.1 Bradyrhizobium sp.
CTTCATACCTTGGCCGTCGCAACTACCCGGCTGCGACGGCCATTTTTCGACCGGTCAAAAGCTACGACGAAACCATTTTCCGATCGCCGCGAAGCCGTCCGGAAATGATCACCAGCTAACGTTAGCGTGGATGCGCGTTGTGTGAGTGGTGATTCATGTCGAGTTCTTTTCACAGTGCAGACAGACGTACCTATCGGAAAGTTATGCTGGTAGGCTTGCTATTTTGCGCGGCGTTCGTGGTGATCAGCTTTTTTGCGAGAGAACAGCCGGCAAATACCTACGTTCTGAAAAAGGCGGATAGGTTGGTTCGCACCGCAGGCTCTGCGGCGCCTGCTAATTAATTGCTCAAGCGAAAGCTGCCCGGCACGAAGCGAGGTGGCCCTGACAGGCTGCCGCCCGGACGGGACCGGGTTCCCGACGAAACGCCGTTGCAGCCGTTTTCCCTGGACCGCGAAGTCAGCCCGAAACGAAGATCTGCATCAATGGCCGCGACCAAACAACGAGGTGCGGTCATGTTGGCGTTCATCCTCGGCTTTATTTATCAGCATTCCTGCAGGAAATATTTGGCCGCCGTTCGGACGTACCAACGGCGGTGGACATAAGCGCCCTGCTTGTTCTCCCGGTGGTGCTGACTGCACCCGGTAGGGTCCAGAACTTCACCCGACTTACTTCCTAGGGCCTTGAGGGCCCGCACACACCCGGCAGTGCGGCGGCTCTCTAGCGCCTCAGCCGTCTCGCGTGCGAGGCAATCCGCTGCGTGTTCTCAGTTGATGCGAGTCCAGTAAACCTACCGGTTGGCGGCAAACGGATCAGCTTCGAAGCGTGAACGCGGGACCGAAGCCCCCGAGATTTCGGGCTGGCCTAACTGACAGGCAAGGCAGCGATCATGCCCTGCACGGCTCTAGGGAGGCCGCTGGTGAGTCCGGGATTTGCGGGCTGGAAGGTGCGGGCGGGCCTCTGAAAACGAATCGGGCCGCCCGGCACGAAGCGAGGCGGCACTGCACGACCGCATGGTGTGATCAGATTTCAACACCGGCGGAAAATCAACTGTGGTTCTTATTCGGAACACACTTGTGCCCATTGCCATCCACACGCCTCCAGGAAGCTGTTGGTGACTGAGGCGTGGAATTACTGAAAACCCGGAGTTGTTATGAGTGTTATCCCCCTGGACCTTCAAAGAAAGTTCGAACAGCGGTGGGCCGCCAGATTCCTCCGACCGACGCCGAACACGCCTCAACGTCAGTTTGAAAGGCAGGATCAAGAGCTGGCCACGACTGGCAGGGCCAAAACAATAACTCACTGAGTCAAGCCGGAGGGCTTCAGAGCCCCAACGGGGTGAGCGCGGGACCGAAGCCCGGTGCCCTACTCCGGGGTCCCCCTTCCTGAGCCTAGGAAGCCCGCTGGTAAGTCCGGATTTTCAGATGGAAGCTCGCCTCTTTTGCCAGAAGGCCCGTTGTTAATTCGCGTTCGCCAACCATCAGATTGACCCTTCCTTGCGGCTGCGGCGCTGCCGGAGGTTTCGGCCAGACGGGCTCTGGCATCTGGGGGCGCCAATGACGACGGAAGATGAAGTCCGGCTACTTGAACTCCAGCTGGCGGATATCAAGCGTCAGATCGCCTACCACGAGGGCGCCCAGCAAGACTTGTGGATGCAACTCATGGAATTGCGGGCGAGGGTGACAGCCGCTCGTCGTCAGATAATGGGGGAGGATGGCGACCAATGAATTTCTTCCAAACGGTCTTACTCGCGCTCCTTGCCAACCCCTTGGTATTCCAGCAGGCCATAATATCGTAGCGCGGCAGTAGTTCGGTCAACGTAGGCCTTTCCAGTGATACCCCAACCATCACCGATCTTTTTACCGGTCGATCAGCGCTAGCGCACGGGCGAGTCCAGCGCGAGGCGGAGGACGGCGCTTCTCAAAAAAGAACCCGCCGTTGGCGACGGGTCGCAGTCTAGGGAGAAACACCAAAGTAAGTCGATTCGCGGCGGCGCTATGTGTCACCATTCACACACGGAGAGCGAAACTCTTGGGATTCCACCGAGACGGCCCTAAATGTCCCGCTGAAGAACCCTGAACGGAGGCCAGCAAAGAAGGCGAAAATCACATGAAGGAAACCACCCTGTCCAAAATCACCGCGTCCGTCAGGGTCGCAAAGGGGATGGCAGAAAGGGTTCTTGCGGCTAGCCCAAATCCGCAGTGGACCGAATATGAATTGCAAACAATTGACGAGTGGATCGCGCGTCAGGGCGTGAAACTTGATCGCTCCGAAGCCATCCGCCGCCTGGTCGAGCTCGGGCTGAAGGCGAAAGGGAAATGATTGGCCGTCAATAAGATCACCTGGGCACAAGTCGGACGGGTAACCGAACCGGGCCGATATATGTTTAGATTCGGCTGGCTGACGATTTCGGCTGAAGATCTCGCTGTGTGGGAGCAGCACCCAAATGCGGCGTTTACGCTCGTCAGGACGACGACCACCGACATCGGGGATGAATTTCGTCTCGGCACGTTCGAACTCTGAGAAGTTCTCAGCCCAGGAGACCGCCTTCCGGGCGGTCTTTTTGTTTGGCGGTTCCAGAATTAATCCGCAGCGCGTACAT
>JBATYU010000699.1:0-9559 GCA_049674245.1 Bradyrhizobium sp.
GGGCGCGCGCCAGCGTCGAATTCAAGGCCTCAAAGGTGGTGACGCCGCTGGTGCGGGCGCTGCGGCCCGGCGGCCGGCTGATCGGCATCCATTCGCACGGCCACGATCCCGGCATCGAGATCATCGACCAGGTCTGGCCGGGCGATGATCCCTTCAAGACCGATCGTTACGCGATCCTGCGTCAGGTCAAGCACGAGCTTGGCGCAGCCGCGCGGCACTACAATTTCAACGCCTCATCCGATGCCCGCTCGATCTTCCGCTATCACATGCACACGCTGCCGGACGAGGTCTCTGGTCCAATCGGCACCTCGACGCTGTTCGCCGCCTGGAACGCCGCGATCTATGTGGCGCAGATCGAGGACGTCAGGCTGTCGGAAGTCGTCCGCGACGGCCGGTATCTGGAAGCGACCGACGCCGTGCTGAAGAAGCATGGCGGCCTGTGGTTCAACGACGAGACCTATGTGATTTCGCGCCGCCGTGCGCCGGCCTGATTGTTCCCGGAGTTGCCCGTGACCGTGCCCGATCCTGCTTCATCCGGCCATCTCGCAGCGTTGCTGGCATCCGCGTCGGTCGAGATCTCCTCGCGCAGCCGTCAACTGCAGGAATTGCGGGATCATTTCGAAGCCGGCACCGATGTCACCATCACTTTCCTGCCCGGCGACAATTATCGCCACAATGTCGAGACCGCTGCGGCGCTGCGCCGCGCCGGCTTCAATCCGGTGCCCCATATCGCCGCACGCGAGATCGCCTCACGCGAGGCGCTCGACGATTTCTTGGGCCGGGCGCGCGGGGAGGCCGGCGTCACGCGCGTCATCCTGATCGCAGGCGACGTGGTCGGCGCCAAGGGGCCGTTCAAGTCGAGCCACGATGTGGTGGCTAGCGGATTGATCGAGGCGCATGGCATCGCGCGCTTAAGCGTCGCCGGCCACCCCGAAGGCCATCCCTATCTGAGCGCGGCCGCGACCTTCAAGGCGCTCGAGGCTTGGCAGGACTGGGGCCGCCAGGCCAACATCCGCGTCGATGTGCTGACGCAGTTCTGTTTCGAAAGCGCGCCGATCCTCAAATGGCTCGGCGAACTCGCTGCGCGCGGCATAGGCTTGCCGGTGATCGTCGGGCTTGCCGGTCCTGCGACCCCCGCCACGCTGATGAAATTTGCGCTCCGCTGCGGGATCGGCAATTCGATGCGGTCGCTGCGCAGCCAGATCGGCCGTTACGGCCGGCTCTTGACCGATGCCGGGCCCGACGACGTGGTGCGCGGCCTGCAGGCGGCGCCAAACGCTGCGACCGCGGCGATTGCGGGATTCCAGCTGTTTCCGTTCGGGGGTTTGCGCAAGGCGGCCGACTGGCTGCACCGCTATCCCGAGGAAATGCTGCGGCAGGTCGAGCAGGCGGCCTCGGTAGCGCAGCCTCAGAGGCTCGGAAGTGACTAGCCGGAACCGAGCCTCCATCTCTTTTGACGCGTTCTTCTTCACGCGAACCGGCATCCGCCCCGCTATCCAAGTGCGGGCAGGCTCTCACTGCGCGATAGGACGGCGCATCCTCATTGCCCCGACGGCGTGCGCAGGCCGTGCCAGGCGTCGCGCACCTGATGATAGTGCACTTCGGGCAGATAGTCCGGCGTATTGAGCGAAAGCGTCTTGACGTCGAGCCTGCCGACTGCGCTGAGCAGCGTGTAGGAGGCGATCACGCGATCGCGCTGGGCGCCGATCAGCCGCGCTTTCGCCGAGATCAGATCCTGCTGCGAGTTCAGCACATCGACCGTGGTACGCTGGCCGCCCAGCGCCTCCTTGCGGACGCCCTCCAATGCAATCGTCGCAGCGCGGACTTCGGACTCTGATGCTGCCACTGCGATCTTGGCGCCTTCATTGGCGACCCACGCGCTGACGGCCGCGGTGCGCGCCTGGTTGCGGACCTGATCGAGCACCAGGCGGCTTTGCGCGGCCACTTCCTTGGCCTGCCGGGTTTGCGATGCCGCGGTGCCGCCGTCGTAGATCGGCTGGTTGATCTGACCAATGATCGAGGCCTGGTCGGTGGCGGTGGTGGTAAGCGACGAGTCGGTATCCCTGCTGCGGCTCACGCTGCCTTGCACGGTAACGCTCGGCATCAGGCTGCTTTCGGCGACGCGAATCGAGGTCGAGGCGACATCGACGTCGAAGCCCGCCGCCATGACCGCGGGATGCTCCTTGAACGCCATCGAAATCGCGTCATCCCGGGAGGGCGGCACGAAGCGATCGACGGTTTGGGCAGGCCTGAGCTGCGCCGGCGGGTTGCCGATCACCTGGGTGTAGGTCGCCTGGCTGATGGCGAGGTTGACCTCGGCGGCGTTGAGGTCCGAAAGGCCGCGGCTGAGCCGCGCTTCGGCCTGTGCGGTGTCGGTCTCGGTGACGTCGCC
This sequence comes from Bradyrhizobium sp., assembly GCA_049674245.1. GTDB lineage: Bacteria > Pseudomonadota > Alphaproteobacteria > Rhizobiales > Xanthobacteraceae > Bradyrhizobium. The sequence goes on from JBATYU010000699.1 coordinate 2,393, forward strand.
GTTCTTCAGCCGCCGTTGGGTGATGCGCAGCGTTTCCCTCAGGAATTCGACATTGGAACGCTGGGCTTCGACCAGCGACTGATTGGCCAGCACGTTGGTGTAGGCGGTGACGGCATCGAGCAGCACGCCTTGGCCGACATTGCGGAGCGCTTCGCGGCCCGACTGCACCTGCAATTCCGCCACCCGCACGCTGTTCGCGGTCTTGAAGCCGTTGAACAGCGTCTGCGTCACCGTCACCCCGATTTGCCAGGGTTTTAGGGTCGCCGATTGCACCGTGTTATTGGGCAAGAGGTTGCGGACCGCCTGCAATCCGGCGCTGAGGCTGGCAATGATCTGCGGCCGGTAGCCGGCGAGCGCCTGCGGCACGTTCTCGTCGGTGGCGCGCTGGCGCGCCCGCTCGGCATTGAGCTCGGGATTGGATTGATAGGCCTTGGCCAGTGCCTCCGGAAGGCTCTCGGCCGAAGCTGGTCCGGTTGCAAATGCGACGCATGTCGCGACGCCGAGGCAAATGCCCAATCGAAGCACGTGCCCCTTCACCTCGCCAACATTAGCGGCACGCCCGATCATGTCATTTTCGAAGCCAAACCCCAGTCGTCCGCCGACGGCTGCGACATTTTTACCTGTTTAGAGGGCGCCACGGCCACAGGCAAACCGCCGAAGGCAGAAACCCAACGAATTCAATCCGTCGCTGTTGCCGGTTCGTCACAGACGCATGGCGAGGGGAAACAACGCCTAGCTGCGGCCACAAGGGGATTTCCCTGGAGGCAGAGGATGCCGGGTCTCGCTTCGCCACGAATGCAAGTCCAGTTCAAGAACGCGCGCTGTGTGGTTCTTCCCGCGCGCCAGGCTTCGCCTTCGCGGCCCAGGCGCGCTCCCGAATGACGTTGCAAATCTGGAATTTGTATCCGCTGAAAAGCGCCTCGATCGCGCGTCTCTTTGCCACGCCATGCTCCGGGTGAATGCGCCATTCCTGGAGCGCCTGCTCGGATTCGAATTCGACGATCGTAACCTGCTCGCCGTCGGCCGCGACGAATCCCTTATGCAAGATGTGGCCGGGGATCTTCCGCGCCAGTTCGCTCATGCGCCCTGCCATCGAGTCATACTCATCCTGCGCGCCGGGTTTCATCCGTTTTCGGAACACTGTGACGATTATGGGATCGCTTCCTTGTTTTCTGGCGACGCCGTCGCCTCAATCGGCCACGCCATCGATGATAATGAAATCGGTGTCCGCGTATTTCTGGCGAATGGTCCTGGCGCTCTGATATTCGGGACTCCGCTAGCAGGCGAAGGCCGTCGCGCGGTCCTTGAATTCGACCACGACGTTTCGTTCGCGGGCGCTTCCTTCCATCGTCTCGAACTTTCCGCAGCGCACGATGAACCTTGCGCCAAATTTCTGGAACGCAGGACCTGCGGCAGCGAGGTATTCGGGGTATCTCTGCTCGTCCCGGACCGAGACGCGTACAATCCAATAAGCCTTCGACATCGTCGTTCTCCTTCGGTGTTTGCGGACAACAGCGACAAGACCATGCCTGTTGCGGATAGTCTTTACCCGGCGGCGATAATCAAATAAAATGAATAATTATGATATTAATGATCCTCTGGAGAGATGAATGGACCTATCCGATCTGCTGATCTTCAGCACTGTCGTTCGCGAGGGCGGCGTGACGCGCGCCGCCGAGCGACTGCATCGCGTCCAGTCCAATGTCACCACGCGCATCCGGCAGCTCGAGGAAGATCTGTCGGTTGCGCTCTTCATCCGTGAAGGCAAACGGCTTCACCTGGCCCCTGCCGGTCAAGTATTGCTAGGCTACGCCGACCGGCTTCTCGCGCTGGCCGATGAAGCGCGTGGCGCTGTCCATGACGCGAGGCCGCGCGGGACGTTCCGGCTAGGCTCGATGGAGAGCACGGCGGCCGTTAGATTGCCGGGCCTGCTCACCGAATACCACCGACGGCATCCCCGCGTGGTGCTGGAGCTGTCTACCGGCAATCCGCAAGTTCTCGGGAGCGCCATTCTGGCGGGTGATCTCGATGCGGCCTTGGTCGCAGAGCCGATCGCGAATACGCCGTTCGAGAAGATGTTCGCCTTTGACGAAGATCTCGTGATCGTTGCCCCGGCCAATCATCCGCCAATCGGTAAAAAGGGCAAACTGCCGCGAACCATCATCGTGTTCGAACACGGATGCCCGCATCGGAAACGGCTCGAAGACTGGTACGCAAGCCGCAACGAAATGCCCGAGCGCGTCGTAGAGTTGTCGTCGTATCATGCCACGCTCGGATGCGTCGTCGCGGGCATGGGAATATCCCTGATTCCAAAGAGCGTGCTGACGACTTTCCCGGAGCGCAAGCGCCTGAGCGTCCATCACCTGACCGGGGCCGTGAGCCATGCGCAGACCGTTCTGATCTGGCGCAAGGGAGCCGGCTCGGCCAACATCATGGCATTGGAGGAGATATTGAGAGGCGGCAATTCGCGTCTTCGGCAAAATTCCGGTAACAAGAGTGGAAGTGTAATGAATTAGAGGAGGGTACCGATTCCCGAAAACCCTCCGGCCTTGCGGGTCGCGTCGCTCCAGACGGGATATTCATGCCGAAACTGTTCTCTGACCCCGATGACGTTGCGGAGGATATTATCCGCGATGTCGGGACCAATCTGGTGGTCGGGTTGCCGCTTGGGCTCGGCAAGGCCAATCACATCATCAACGCGCTCTATGCGCGCGCGGTCGCCGACCGCTCGATCAACCTGACCTTCTTTTCGGCGCTGACGCTGGAAAAACCGAAACCGAAGAACCTGCTCGAGCGCCGCTTCATCGAACCCGTGATCGACCGTTTGTTCGGCGGCTATCCCGATCTCGCCTATGCCGACGCGCTGCACAAGGGTGCGTTGCCGCCCAACGTTCGCGTGATCGAGTTCTTCTTTCTTGCCGGGAAGTGGCTGCACATGCCCTATGCGCAGCAACATTATATTTCGGCAAACTATACCCATGCCGTGTCATGCCTTCTGGCGCGCGGGCTCAATGTCGTCACCCAGTTGGTCGCGAAGCGCGTGGTCGACGGCGTCACCCGCTATAGCCTGAGCTGCAACACCGATACGACACTCGATATCCTGCGTGCCCGCGCGCAAGGGGCTGCGTCATTCAAATTGATCGGCCAGGTCAATTCCGAGCTGCCGTTCATGCCGGGCTTGGGCGACTTGCCGGCCGATGAATTTTCCGCGGTGCTGGATAGTCCGGCGACCGACTTTCCGCTGTTTGCGCCGCCGTCCGAACCGATCAGCGACGCCAAATATGCCATCGGGCTGCACGCCGCCGGCCTGGTGCGCGACGGCGGCAGCTTGCAGATCGGCATCGGGCAGGTCGGCGACGCGCTGGCGCAGGGCCTCGTCATACGTCACAAGGACAATGCGCAGTTTTGCGCGATCATGAGGCGGCTTTCGCCTGCAACAGAGCCATCCTCGGCGCTGGAAACCGGGTCCTTCGAAAAAGGTCTTTACGGCGTCAGTGAGATGCTGTTCGAGGCGTTCTTGGGCCTGATCGAGGCAGGCATCCTCAAGCGCGAGGTCGACGGCGTCGTGCTGCACGGTGCGTTCTTTCTCGGGCCGAAATCGTTCTATCGCGCGTTGCGCGAGATGACGCCGGATCAGATCGGGCGGATCCAGATGATGCCAGTGTCGTTCACCAACGAACTCCATGGCGAGGAGGACAAGAAGCGCAGAGCCCGCGTCGATGCGCGCTTCGTCAACAATGCGATGATGGCGACCTTGATGGGGGCGGCAATCTCCGACGGCCTCGAAAATGGCCAGGTCGTCAGCGGCGTCGGCGGCCAGTACAATTTCGTGGCGCAGGCGTTTGCGCTCAAGGGTGCACGCTCCATACTTGCACTGGAAGCGACACGACAGGCAGGCGCCGGGGCACAATCGAACATCCGCTGGAACTATGGCCACGAGACTATTCCACGGCACCTGCGCGACGTCTTCGTCACCGAATACGGCATCGCCGATGTCAGGGGACAATCCGACGCCGACGTGATCGCGGCCATGCTTGCCGTCTCCGACTCGCGCTTTCAGGCCGAGCTGGCGCGCGCCGCCAAGGATGCCGGCAAGCTGCCGAAGAGCTATGAAATTCCTGCAGCGCATCGCGAGAATTTCCCGGGGCGGATTGTCGACGCGCTAAAACCCGCGCGGGAAGCGGGGCTGTTGCCTTCGTTTCCGTTCGGCAGCGATTTTACCGATGTCGAGCAGCGCCTGATCCCGGCCCTCGAAATCCTGCAGGACGCGCAGCGCGCGCCGTTGCGCCTTGCGGGATTGTTGTGGCGGGGATTAACTCGCACGCCGGATAGCGCGGACCAGGCATGCCTGACGCGGCTCGGCCTCGACCGCGCCGCGACGCTTGCCGAGCGTCTTTACCGTGCGCTGGTGAGTGCAGCGCTGGCGCTCTAACGGTTCTTGTTCACCGGCTTTCGCTTTTCGATGAATGCCGCCATGCCCTCGGAACGGTCTTCCAGCGCAAAGGTCGAGTGAAACAAATTGCGCTCGACATTCAGTCCGTCCGACAATGGCGTTTCGAATGCGCGGTTGATCGCTTCCTTGGCCATGGCCGCCGCCGGGCGCGACATCGCGGCGATTTTTTCGGCGGCCGCCAGCGCCTCTTCCATCAATTTGTCGGCCGGCACGACGCGGCTGACCAGGCCCGAGCGCTCGGCCTCAGTCGCATCCATCATGCGTCCCGTCAGGCACAAATCCATCGCCTTGGACTTGCCGACCGCGCGCGTCAGCCGCTGCGTCCCGCCGATGCCGGGAATGGTGCCGAGCGTGATTTCGGGCTGGCCGAATTTCGCGGTGTCGGCGGCGATGATGATGTCGCACATCATCGCAAGCTCGCAGCCGCCGCCGAGCGCATAGCCCGCGACCGCGGCGATGGTCGGCTTGCGGCATTTGGCGACGCGGTCGCTGCCGGCAACCGTAAAGTCGCTGGAGAATATATCGATGAAGGTCTTCGGCTGCATTTCCTTGATGTCGGCGCCGGCGGCAAAGGCCTTTTCGCTGCCGGTCAGGAGAATGCATCCGATGGTGTCGTCGGCTTCGAGATCGTCGACGGCGGCTGCGAGCTCGCGAAATACGCCGAAGGAAAGCGCGTTGAGCATTTTCGGGCGGTTGAGCGTGATGACGCCGACCGTGCCCTTGGTTTCGACAACGATGGTTTCGAACCTACGCATGCTCCACCCCGCTCAGCTTGACTTTGCGGACAATGTGCCCGCTGGCGGGATGGGCTTCAAGTGGGATGATGGCGCCGGCCGCGTCAGCGAAAACATGCTCATCCCGGGGTGAGGGCGAACAAGCCCGCCCCGGGCTGTTGCGGCTTAAGCCATGAACATGCGCGCGGCCGAGGCCAGTGTCAGCAGGGCGCCGGAGGCGATGCATATCTCGCCGATCAGCGAGGTCTGGTCCCAGCCAGAGCTTTCGCTGCTCGCCATCACCCGCGGGGCGGACGCGGCCGCCGCGTCGGCCGAGGACATCGCGAGCGTGGTTTGCTGGGGCGGCGGATCCTCGCGCAACGCGCGATCGACATCGTTGAGCTGATCGGGGGCCACCATCTGGCTCTCGGTGGCCGGCCGGCTGTCGGCGGCTGCCTGCATGACGTCGTTGGCACGCGCGGTCATGGCTCTCGCGCTGTCAGCCAGCGTATCGGCGGCGGCCAGTTGCGCATTGGCGTTGGCGACCGAGGGGGGAAGGGTGGCAGGATTGACCCCGGCATTCTCGGCGGTATCAGTTGCTGCCTCTTTCTGGCTGTCGGAGGATTTTACCGCCACCTTGCCGGACCTGTGATGCACGTAGTGCCGATGGTGCCTGACCGATTTCGAGCCGTCCGTGCCTGCCGGTGCAGGCGATGGCGCGGCGAAACACGCGAACAGCCCTGTTGCGAGGATCAATGCCGCCCGCCCGCTGGCGTTGATTTTCATGTGGCAATCTCTCCAATGTTGCCAGTCCCCGACCGCGAAAAGAGCCCCCGGGGCGTGTCCACAGCGGGGCAAAAAAAAGGGAATCTTCAGGTTACCGCGGGCGAAAGCTGGGCGATGGCCTCTCTGGTTCGGACGCGTATGCCCGGCTTCCGTCGGTGAAATCGTTTTGGAATCAACGGCGCCGGTGCCAGCCGAAGGGATCGGTGTTATGAGCCTGTTGGCGCCAAGAGCAGGACACCGCCGGCGCCGCGTCCGGAGAGATTGGATCACGACTTCGTGATCGTGGCCTTCAGACGTAACAAATTGAAAGATCGACCGAATTGCAATCTGGGAGCGTGCGTGCGCGAGCGTGAAGACGAATGGACCGGCCTGATGCGGTCGGCCATCTCTGGCGACAGTGCAGCGTATCACCGCCTGCTCAAGGCCGTTGCTCCGGTTTTGAGGGCCGCGGCGCGTCGCGGCCTGGCGCGGGCAGGGCAACCGGTCGATCAAGCCGAGGATATCGTGCAGGACATTTTGTTGGCGGTGCATCTGAAGCGACATACCTGGGACGCAAGCGCTCCGTTCGCGCCTTGGCTGTTTGCGATCGCGCGCAACAAATTGATCGATGCACTGCGCCGGCGGGGCAGGCGGGTGTTCGTCAACATCGACGATTTCGCCGAGATCCTTCCGGGCGAGCCCGCCGCTGAAACGGCGTCGGCGAGCGAGGTCGCAGCCCAGCTCGAATCCTTACCGGCGCGTCAGCGCGAGGTCTTGCAATCGATCGCGGTCGAGAGCGCATCGATCAAGGACACGGCTGCGAAATATTCGATGAGCGAGGGTGCGGTGCGGGTGGCGCTGCATCGGGGGCTTGCGAGCCTCACTGCCAGACTACGGGAACAATGAGCGAGAACAATGAGAATGGATACCGATCAACTCATTCGCACCCTCGCTGCCGATAACGCGCGCGCCCGGCCGGTCGGCTTCGTGCTGGCGCTGGCATTGCTCGCCGCGGCGCCCGTCTCGCTTCTGATGTTCTTCACCGAGTTGGGTGTCAGGCCCGATGTCATGACCGCGATGCGCAATCCGTTCTTCGATCTGAAGTTTGCGGTGACGCTGGCGCTCGCGACGTCGGCCATCCTGGTCAGCCTGCATTTGTCGCGGCCGGAAGCCTCGATGCGCGGCTGGGGCTGGCTGTTCATGATTCCGGTCGGGCTTCTGGTCGCCGGCATATCC
>JBATYU010000700.1:0-5461 GCA_049674245.1 Bradyrhizobium sp.
TAGAAATCTATGATTCTAGTGTGGTTTTGGTTCAGAATTTCTCGACGCAAACTCGCGGCAACAGGGATGAGAACTTCTGAACCACCACACCAGGCATCCGTGGCCCCCGAATTGAGGGCAATGATCCGATGGCGTATTGGCGCCGCAGCCAACCGCAGTTGCAGGCCTCGACCGACCAGGTCGCCGTGGCCCCGTCGTCGCTTGCGCCGGCGAGGACGGGCAAACCGCCGCGTCCGCGGATGATGCGGCAATACGACCTGGTCGAGCGCGTCCGGTCCTACAATCCCGACACCAACGAGGATCTGCTCAACCGTGCCTACGTCTACGCCATGAGGGCTCACGGCTCGCAGACCCGCGCCTCCGGCGATCCCTTTTTTTCGCACCCGCTCGAAGTCGCCGCGATCCTCACCGACCTGAAGCTCGACGACGCCACCATCGTCGCCGCGCTGTTGCACGACACCATCGAGGATACCGAGGCGACCCGCGGCGAGATCGATCAGATTTTCGGACACGAGATTGGCGCGCTGGTCGACGGACTGACCAAGCTGAAGCGGCTGGAGCTGGTCTCGCGCGAGGCCAAGCAGGCCGAGAACCTGCGCAAGCTGTTGCTCGCGATCGCCGACGACGTCCGCGTTCTCCTGATCAAGCTGGCCGACCGGCTGCACAATATGCGTACCCTGGAATTCGTGCCGCCGGCGTCGCGCCGCCGCATCGCCGAGGAAACGCTCGATATCTATGCGCCGCTTGCCGGCCGCATGGGTATGCAGGAGATGCGCGAGGAGCTGGAAGACCTCGCCTTCCGCAGCCTCGATCCGGAAGCCTATTCGGTGGTGACGCAGCGGCTTGACACGCTGGCGGAGCGCAACCGCAACCTGATCGGCGAAATCGAAAGTCAGCTCTCCAAGAATCTTCGCAACAACGGATTGACCGCGCACGTCTACGGCCGACGCAAGCAGCCGTTTTCGATCTGGACCAAGATGGAGCGCAAGTCGGTTGGTTTCGAGCAATTGTCCGACATTTTCGCGTTCCGCGTGGTGATGAACGACCTGGAGGCCTGCTACCGCGCGCTCGGCGTCGTGCACACCACCTGGCCGGTGGTGCCCGGCCGTTTCAAGGATTACATCTCGACGCCCAAGCAGAACGATTACCGTTCGATCCATACCACTGTGATCGGCCCGGGCAACCAGCGCGTCGAATTGCAGATCCGCACCGAGGAAATGGACGAGATCGCGGAATTCGGCATTGCCGCGCACGCCTTCTACAAGGACGGCGTGGGTTCGCCGACCGAGTTGCTGAAGCGCGAGTCCAATGCCTTTGCCTGGTTGCGCCACACCGTCGGGATTTTGTCGGAAAGCGCCAACCCGGAGGAATTTCTGGAGCATACCAAGCTCGAGCTGTTCCACGACCAGGTGTTCTGCTTCACGCCGAAGGGAAAGCTGATCGCGCTGCCGCGCCACGCCAACGTCATCGATTTTGCCTACGCGGTTCATACCGACGTCGGCAACAGCGCGGTCGGGTGCAAGATCAACGGCAAGTTTGCACCGCTGTCGTCGGAATTGCAGAACGGCGACGAGGTGGAAGTATTGACGTCCAAGGCCCAGTCGGCGCCGCCCTCGGCCTGGGAATCGCTGGCCGTGACCGGCAAGGCACGGGCGGCGATCCGGCGTGCGACGCGCACCGCGGTGCGCGGTCAATATGCCGGGCTTGGCCGGCGCATCGTCGAGCGCCTGTTCGAGCGCGCCAAGATCGAATACGCCGACGACAAGCTGAAAGGCGCGCTGCCGCGGCTCGCGCGCGCCTCGATCGACGATGTGATGGCAGCCGTCGGGCGGAGCGAGATGAAGGCTTCCGACGTCGCGCGCGCGATGTATCCCGACTACAAGGAGGAGCGGGTCGCGCGCTACGGCGCCAAGAAGAGCCTTGCCGTCAAGCTCAAACTGAAATCGCCGCCGGAGACCGCACGCAGTCCTCAAGCGATACCGATTCGCGGCATCAATTCCGATTTGCCGGTCAAATTCGCGCCGAACGGCGGCGCGGTGCCCGGCGACCGGATCGTCGGGATCGTTACCCCTGGCGAGGGCATCACGATCTATCCGATCCAGGCGCCGACCCTGAAGGATTTCGAAGAGGAGCCCGAACGCTGGCTCGACGTACGCTGGGATGTCGACGAAACCACGCCGCAGCGCTTCCCGGCACGGATTTTGGTCGACAATGTCAACGAGCCGGGGAGCCTTGCCCAGGTAGCGACCGTGATCGCCGAGCATGACGGCAATATCGACAATATCAGCATGAGCAGGCGCTCGCCCGACTTCACCGAGCTCACGATCGATCTCGAGGTCTATGACCTGAAGCATCTCAGCGCCATTATCGCGCAATTGCGCGCCAAAGCCGTTGTCGCCCGGGTCGAGCGTGTCAATGGGTAGATAATTCGTCATTGCCGGGCATAGTAGGCTGCCTTGCTCAGACTACGTAGACTTGTCTACGCTCCCGGCAATCCGTCCTTTTCAAGAAGATGGATGCGCGGGCATAGGTGAGCGGAAGCGAGGCCGTCCTTCGGACGGCTATGCCCGCGCATGACAAGTGAACAACCTCGGTCGATCGCTATTGCAGGTTCCTACATGTCCCATCCTCCGCTGCGCCTTGGAGTCAATGTCGATCACGTCGCCACCCTCCGCAACGCCAGGGCGGGGCAGAGGCCCGACCCCGTTCGCGCGGCGCTGGTCGCAATCGAGGCGGGCGCCGACGGCATCACCGCGCATTTGCGCGAGGACCGCCGTCACATCCGCGACGAGGATATGGCGCGGCTGAAGGCGGAAATCTCAAAGCCGCTGAACTTCGAAATGGCCGCGACATCAGACATGCTGCGGATATCGCTGGCCACAAAGCCGCATGCCGTGTGTCTGGTGCCGGAACGGCGCGAGGAGCTGACCACCGAGGGTGGTCTTGACGTCGTCGGCCAGCACAATGCGCTGGCGCCGTTCATCGCCAAATTGAACGACGCCGGGATAAGGGTTTCGTTGTTCATCGCGGCCGAGCCGCGTCAGATCGAAATGGCCGCAAGACTGCGCGCGCCGGTGATCGAAATTCACACCGGCGCCTGGTGCGATGCCGTGGTCGACGGCCACGCGGCGAAGGCCGAGGCCGAATGGCAGCGTATCGTGGATGGCAGCAAGCTGGCGCGCTCGGCCGGGCTTGAGGTGCACGCCGGTCACGGCCTCGATTACGCGACCGCGGAGAGGATCGCGAGCCTGCCCGAAATCGTCGAGCTCAACATCGGCTACTACATGATCGGCGAAGCGCTGTTCATCGGCCTCGGCGAGACGGTGCGGACGATGCGCGCGGCGATGGATCGCGGGCGTCAAAATGTCATGGGCCGCGCATGATCATCGGCATCGGTTTGGACATGATCGATATCCGCCGTGTCGCCAAGGTGATCGAGCGCCACGGTGACCGCTTTATCGACCGCATCTTCACCGACGCCGAGCGGGCCAAGGCCGACCGCCGCGCCAAGAACGAAAAAATGGTCGCCGCGACCTTCGCCAAACGATTCGCGGCCAAGGAAGCCTGTTCCAAGGCGCTCGGCACGGGGATCCGGCGCGGCGTCTGGTGGCGTGACATGGGGGTGGTGAACCTGGCCGGGGGACGGCCCACCCTGGAGCTGACCGGCGGGGCACTGGCGCGGCTTCAGTCGCTCACGCCGGAAGGTCATGAGACGCGGATCGATCTTTCCATGACCGATGATTGGCCGATGGCACAGGCCTTCGTCATAATTTCGGCGATCCCCGCAGGCAATTCGTGACCGGTCGGACTGCCAGCCGGCGCAAAACTAAAAATCTGATGGATATCAATTGGTTGGCAAGTTTTGATGAGGTCGTTGATTGCGCGCCTTCCAACAAACGTCTAAAACGCGCAGCTATTCAGCCAAGGGCGAATCCGGGGTTGCGCCGGAATTGGCTCTCACGATCAGGATCAGGACCAAATTCTTGACGCGAGGCAGCGCGCTATTCGCGTAAGGAAGACGTTCTGCCGCCGCGCAGGCGGTTGCCACGGGGAATTGGGAAAGCGATGAGCGTGACATCCGGGACAAAATCTGAGAGCGGACTTGGTGAAACCATCCGCGTCGTCATCCATGCGCTGCTGATCGCGCTGGTGATCCGCACCTTCATGTTCCAGCCCTTCAACATCCCATCGGGATCGATGAAGGCCACGCTCCTGGTCGGCGACTATCTGTTCGTCTCGAAATATTCCTACGGGTACAGCCATTATTCCATTCCGCTGTCGCCGCCATTGTTTTCGGGCCGTATTTTTGGCTCGGAACCCTCCCGCGGCGACGTCATCGTATTCCGCCTGCCGAAGGACGATTCGACCGACTACATCAAGCGCGTGATCGGGCTGCCGGGCGACCGCATCCAGATGAAGGAAGGGCTGCTCTACATCAACGATACCCCGGTGAAGCGCGAGCGCCTGACCGATTTCATCGGCGAGGATCCTTGCGGATCGGCGGACGCCACCGCCCGGGTGAAGCGCTGGAAGGAGACGCTGCCGAACGACGTCAGCTACGAGACCCTCGATTGCGTCGATAACGGCTTCTACGACAACACCAATGTCTACACCGTGCCTCCCGGTCATTTCTTCATGATGGGCGACAACCGCGACAACTCGACCGACAGCCGTGTGCTGTCTGCGGTCGGCTACGTGCCCTCCGAGAACATCGTCGGCCGCGCGCAAATGATCTTTTTCTCGATCGCGGAGGGCGAACACGCCTGGATGTTCTGGCGCTGGCCAACGGCGGTGCGCTGGAATCGCATCTTCAAAATCGTGCGATGAACGACGAAGCGCCTGATATCCAGGATTCCAGGACATCCGGCGAGCCGAGCGCAACACCTGGCGCCGGCGGCAAAGGTGCGCCGAAAAACAAGCGCAGCAAGGGCAGCAAGGCCACCGCTGCCAAGGCCGCTATCGCCGCCACCGAAGCGCGTATCGGCTATAAATTCTCCGATTCCGCACTGCTGACGACCGCGTTTACGCATGTGTCCGCGCTGAAGCTCGCCACCCGCCACCGCGCCGACAGCTACCAGCGTCTGGAGTTCCTGGGCGATCACGTGCTTGGATTGATCGTCTCTGACATGTTGTATCGCGCCTACCCGCGGGCCGATGAAGGCGAGCTGTCGAAGCGGCTCGCCGACCTCGTGCGCAAGGAGAGTTGTGCCGACGTGGCAAAGCAGCTCGGCTTGACCGATGACATCAAGCTCGGCGCGGTCGGCGCAGGCGCAGGCGCGCGCTTGCGCAAATCCGTGCTCGGCGACATCTGCGAGGCGGTGATCGGGGCGATCTATCTCGACGGCGGCCACGCCGCTGCCGCCGAATTCGTCGCGCGCAACTGGACCGAGCGGATGCGCAAGCTGCGGCGGCCGCTGCGCGACCCCAAGACGGTGCTGCAGGAATGGGCCCAGGGCAAGGG
>JBATYU010000701.1:0-2056 GCA_049674245.1 Bradyrhizobium sp.
GTCTATTTGCATGGCGGACCCGGCAGCGGCTGCCAGGCCGATCATCGCCGGCTGTTCGATCCCGAACGTTTTCACGCTGTTCTGTTCGACCAGCGCGGCGCCGGGCGCAGCCGGCCCAAAGCGCGCCGCGAGGACAACACGCTGGCGCATCTGATCGCGGACATGGAGATGATCCGCCAAAGGTTCGGTTTCGAGCGCTGGATCGTGGTCGGCGGCTCCTGGGGCGCGACGCTGGCGCTGGCCTATGCGCAGGCCCATCCGGATCGGGTTTCCGGCATCGTCTTGCGCGCGACCTTCCTCGGCACCCGCGCCGAGATCGAAACCGCCTTCACCGATGTGCTCGCGCGCTTCTATCCCGAACTCAGCTGTGATTTCCTCAAATTGTTGCCACAGGCCGAACGCGGACAGCCGCTTCTCGCCTATTGGCGCCGCATTCTCGATCCCGATCCCGCCGTGCATGGCTCAGCGGCGCGCGCCTGGGCCGACACCGAGCGCATCTTGTCCGAGCACGTTCCAGGCCGCGTCAGGCTCGACATCGCGTCGCTGAACTCGTCGCGCGCCTTGCCGGCGACGCCGTTCGTGGAAGCGCATTATTTTGCCAACGACTGTTTTTTGAAACCGAATCAGCTTCTCGAGGGAGCAGGACGGCTCGCCAAGATTCCCGGCATCATCGTGCAAGGCCGCTACGACCTGCTCTGCCCACCGGCGACGTCGTATGCGCTGAACGCAGCGTGGCCAGCCTCCGAGGTCCGCCTGGTCGAAGGCGCCGGCCACACGCTGTACGATCCCGGCGTGCGCGACGCCGTGATGACGGCGATCGCAGATATCGCGTCGAAGATTGCCAAATAACAGTCTATCCCCTCATCCCCGCGCAACGGCTTCGCCGTTGTCGCTGGAGGAGCATCGCGAAAGCGATGCGTCTCGAAGGATGAGGCCACCAGTCGGGCCTCATGGTTCGAGACGCGCGTCCCGCGCTCCTCACCATGAGGATTAAAGAAGGAACAAGAAATGCCGCTCGCCGGAAAAGGCATGCTGCTGACCTCGATGGATGTCGATGCGGCGGACGAAGCCGAGTTCAACCGCTGGTACGACCGCGAACACCTCGAAGAACGGGTCGCGATCGACGGTTTTCTCGAGGCCCGGCGCTATGTCGCGCACAACGCCAACCCCAAATATCTCTGCCTCTACTCCACCAGCACGATCGAGGTGCTCGACAGCCCGGCCTATCGCGCAAAACTCGCCAACCCAACCGATTGGTCCAAAAGGACCATGGCGCGCTTCAAGAACATGATCCGCGCGGCCGCGCGCGTCACCATCAGCCGCGGACGCGGCCGAGGCGCTGCACTCGGCATCGTTCGCCTGCGCCCACAGGCCGGCAGCGAAGACAAATTGCGCGCGGGCTTGCGAGAGAATCTCGATCCGGCGCGACTCGACGGAATCATCTCCATGCACCTGATCGAGAGCGACCCTGCACTCTCCGGACCAACTGCGGAAATTCCTTCGGCTGCAAGCCCCGGCGCCGGAGACTGGTTCGTGCTGATCGACGGCGCCAAAGTCAGCGCGGTGTCCGCGGCGATCGCGGCGCACTTCAGCGGCACTGCAGGACCTATGCCGGCGCTGCAGATATCGTCGGGGATCTATGACCTGATGTGGGACCTCGCCAAGAGCGACATCCCTCGCGCCTGAATCAATCCGTATCAATACGTGAATTCGCGCAGATCACATCATGTTGCAATGCCGCATAACGTGCACAATCATGTTAACGTTGCACCGATGAAACCGCGTGAAAAGGCAAATTTGCCTTTGTGCATCATCCTGAATGGTTCTATGAAGGCAACCCTGTGATCCAACTCAAAAACCAGAAGAAGGCTCGCTAAGCTTTCTCAAGTAAAAAGGGCCGCGCCGCGGTTAGTCTTTGGCGCGGACAGGCAGGAATGAAACCGACTGATATCTCGGCACCCGACTACTTTCACAAGGTAGTCGACTGCCAATGGGCTTGTCCCGCGCATACGCCAGTTCCTGAATACATCCGGTTGATTGCGGAGGGGCGTTACAG
>JBATYU010000702.1:0-11770 GCA_049674245.1 Bradyrhizobium sp.
GCGGCGTACTGGATACCCCGCGGGCGCGGGGTACGACGACCTATGATCTGCTTTTCGGTCTCGCGCCCGAAAAAGTCTCAGCCCGGCTGCTGCAGACGGGCGCGCGAGGCATGCGATTGCAGCGCCCGGATGCGTTCGGCCAGCGTACCGCTGCCCTCGGGAGCAGGGGCGGCCGCCGCGCCGTTGGTCGCCCCGCCCATGGCGGGCATTGCCGCTGCCGCCGGCTCCGCGGCAAGGATCGCCTCGATCGGCGAATTCGGCCCCTCGAGCTGCATGGCAAGTTTGGCGACTTCGGCCGCGATGTCGTTGATGCGCTCGCGGAGCAGCGCATTCTCCATGCGCTCGGTCGCCCATGAGCTTTCGGCCTGCTGCTGGATCGCGTTGACGTCGCGCTGCAGCTTGGCGCGTTCATCGCGCGCGAGCCGAAGCTGCTCCTCGAGCGCGGCCTTCTCGCTGCGCAGTTTTTCCAGCAAGGGCGATTTGCCGCCAGTCATGGCCGCGATCTCGTCGCGCAATTCCTTGGCCGTGCGCTCGGCGGCAGCACTGGCCTGGCGCAGCTGGTTGTTCTCATAATCGCGCTCGGCGAGCAGCTTGCCCTGCGTGGCGAGCCGCGCTTCCAGATCGTTGACGCGGTTGCCGAGCATCTCGGCTTCCTTGACCTGTACGATGAGCTGGCGATCGAGGTCGGTGACGCGCTGGCTCAGATTTTCGACCCGGCTGCGGGCCTCCGCCAGTTCACGCGAGGCGGTCTCGGATTCGGATCGCTCCTGCGCGAGCCGCGCCTTGGTCGCCCCAAATTCCCTTTCGGCATCGCCGACACGGCCCTTGAGCTCGTCGATCTGGGTGCGCACCGCCAAGAGCTCGACCTGACGGCTGTCCGCCATCAGCGAGCGGTCGGACAATTCGGCATTGATCCTGGCGAATTCACTCTGCTTGCCGGTCAGCGCCTGCTCGGCGGCGCGCAGCGCGTCGGTCTTGGTGTTGAATTCTTCTTCCGTGGCGCGCAATTGTTCCTTGATGGCCTTCTCACGCGCTTCCAGCGAGAAGATCGTGGCGTTCTTTTCGCCGAGCTCGATCTTCATCCGGTTGATCGCGTCCGACTTCTTGCCGAGCTCCGCAAGCTGGCTGGTGGTCTTGTGCTTGAGCTGCTCGACACTCATCTCCAGCCGCCGCGCCGACATCGCAAATTCCGCGCGCAACTGGTCCTTGTCGGCCTGGATCTCGGCCATCGACAAGGGCGTCGCCGCCTCGAGCCGCCGGGTCGTCAGCCGCACCGCGCGGTTATGCACCAGCGGCACGATCATCAAGCCGCACAGCATCGAGACCAAAAAACCGATCGCCAGATACATGATCGGTTCGATCATTTTAGGTTAACTCCGAACTGGAAGGATTCGTTGATCACAATGCCACGGGGCGCAGGCAAAAGGCCAGCCCATTGCGCGCTCGCTGAATACGCACAATCAGAACGGGTTCCAGGTCGCCTGCGGCGTATATTTGAGGTAGCCGATATTGGCGCCGAGCCGCAGCCCGATGCCGGAACGGATCGGCACCAGCACGATGTTGTTGGCGGTGAGCGCGGTCATCCCGAAGCCGCCGACGATATAGGCCGAACCGTCGATGCCGCCGAAGCGCTGGTAGATCGCATTCGTCGCCGGCAAATTATAAACCAGCGTCATGGTGCGCGCGCCGTCGCCACCCCAGTCGAAACCGACCGACGGACCTTGCCAGTAGACGTGCAAGTCGCCGGCATTCTTGGTGTAGAGCGTGCCCTCGCCATACCTCAAGCCCGCGACAAAGGCGCCCGAGCCCTCCTCGCCGAGAACATAGCCATTGGGCAGGCCCCATTGGCTGACCGCGCGCTCGATGATGGAGGCAAGCCCGCGCGAAACGTTGCCAAAAAACCTGTGCCCGGCGCCGACCAGTTCGTCCGGGCCGTAATTATCCGGCCCCGGCGCGCGTTGCGGCGGCGGCAATTGCGGCGGTGGCGCCTGCTGGGCGGAAACCGGCACCGTCCAGCACATCAGCGCGGCAAGGCTCGCCGCAGCAAGGCGTGATGCGAAATTCATGAACCTACCCCTGGGTATCGAAAATGCTGGCCGCCGCCTTAACCCGACGCCAATAAGCCCGGCTTTAGGTTGCGGTTGTTGTCCCCTCGACTCGGATGTTATCGGCAGGAACTATGACGGCACGGCGGCAGGAAAGATACGGTTGGCGCACGGCGATAGCCTTTTTCGCTCTGTTGACGGGCTTTTTGGTCCCGGCCTGCTCCGAACTTGCCGCCCGCGCTGCGACCACCGAGCGGGTGGTGGTGAACCGCTTTTCCGGGGTTGCGATCGACGGTTTCGATCCCGTCGCTTATTTCGTCCAGGGCCGCCCCGTGCGAGGGCTGGAGGATTTCGAGGCCCCCGAGGGCGGCGCGGTCTGGCGCTTCCACAATGAAGGCAACCGCGCGTTCTTTGTCGCCCATCCCGAAATCTATGGTCCCCAGTTCGGCGGCTACGACCCGATCGACGTGGCGCGGGGCGTCACTTTTGCCGGCAACCCCCGGTTCTGGGTCATTTCCGAACAACGGCTCTATCTGTTCGGGCTTGAGGCCAACCGCGACGCGTTTGCCGCCAATCCCGACCACTTCCTGTGGAAGGCGAATGCGCGCTGGCCGGCCTTGCAGCAGAACCTGGTTCAGTAGCGCCTCGTTGCAGCCGAAGGATCGCCCCAGGCGATGAACTCCGGCACGACAAAGCCGTCTCGTCCTTGCCCGAATCGCAGCTCGGCCCCTTCGACGTCCGTGACCTTGCCGCCGGCCGCGGTGACAACGGCATGACCGGCGGCGACGTCCCACTCCGATGTCGGGGCGAGGCGGGGATAGATGTCGGCCGCGCCCTCTGCCAGCCGGCCGAATTTGACCGCCGAGCCGAGCCTCTGGCGGATGGCGCCGGGGCGGCTTGCAATGAAGGCTTCCGACCTCGGATCGCCATGGGAACGGCTGACGGCGGCGATCCAGGGATCGCCGCGCTTGGGGAGCGTGCGGGTATGGATCGGCTCGGCCGCGCGAGCGGATGTCCCCTCTATTCTGAGCCGCTCGGCGCCGCGGCCGACGAGGCCGCGCCAGATCAATCCGAGCGCCGGCGCGCCAATGATGCCGAGCAGCGGCGTGGCGCCCGTCACCAGCGCGAGGTTGACGGTGAACTCGCTTCTGCCGGCGACGAATTCCTTGGTGCCGTCGAGCGGATCGATCAGGAAGAAACTGCCGCGGTAAGGCAGTCGCACCGGATGGGCCCGCTCTTCGGACAGCGCCGGTACATCTGGGATCAAACGCGCCAGTCCTTCGTCAATGATGCGGTCGGCGGCAAGATCGGCTTCCGTTACCGGCGATCCGTCGGCCTTGTCCGCGATGGTCATGGCGCGGCGATCGACCGCCATAATGGCTGCGCCAGCCCGCACCACGAGATCGGTCAAGGGCTCGGTGAGCGCCGCGGCGGCGGCGCGGTCGATATTGCGTCCGGACCAACCTGCCTCATTCATGGCCGGAACTCATAGGCTGTTCGTCGTCTCATTTGGCTCCCGTCCCGTGCTGGCAGCGTGGGCGTCCGCAGTGTATCA
Organism: Bradyrhizobium sp.; assembly: GCA_049674245.1. Classification (GTDB taxonomy): domain Bacteria; phylum Pseudomonadota; class Alphaproteobacteria; order Rhizobiales; family Xanthobacteraceae; genus Bradyrhizobium. Next base: position 3,601 of record JBATYU010000702.1, read on the forward strand.
AGTCCCAAGCATGTGTGATTCGCCTATTTCGCCGTACTAGTCCGCAACTAGCGGTGGATTTCCAGGAACACCTTATTTCCAGGAACACCTTGATGTCTGGCATCTCTGCTCCCGGTTCCGTCCCCGATAACCTCGAACTTGCCGCGCTCTTGTGCTCACGGGTTTGCCACGACCTCATCAGCCCGGTCGGCGCCATCGTCAATGGACTTGAGGTCCTCGACGACAATCCGAAGCCCGAAGACCGCGACTTCGCGCTCGAGCTGATCCGCAAAAGCGCCAAGACCGCGTCGGCGCGGTTGCAGTTCTGCCGCCTGGCGTTCGGCGCGGCCGGATCGCCCGGCGCGCAGATCGACCTCGGCGATGCGCAGACCATGGCGCGGGGACAGATCGAGGACGGCAAGACCACCATCGCCTGGAACTTGCCGCGATTGCTGCTGCCGAAGAACCGCGTCAAATTGCTGCTGAACATGCTGATCATCGCGCAGCAGACCATCCCGCGCGGCGGCTCGCTCACGGTTGATCCGGTCGGCCAAGGCGATGCGATGGGGTTTCGCGTCACCGCCAGCGGATTGAACGCCCGCCTGCCGCAGAATATTGCTGACCTGCTGGTCGGCGGCCAGACGCCGACCGTCGATGCCCATGCGGTGCAGCCTTATTACACCCGGCTGCTCGCCCAGGCCTGCGGGCTCCATGTGGCGCTGGTGCCTGACGGCGAAGCGGTGGTCGTCACGGCCTCCTGAAAGGGGCCGCAAGCCGCGAAATTTGGTTAACCAAAGCTTTACAGTTAGCCCAACGATTTGGGGAGGTCGTCTTATCTCTTTGTTGAGGGCGTTCTTTTCCGGTTACTCAACCAATATTAAACGGTTTGCATGGAAGCTGGCCCCGTTCTGAAAGGTGCGCTGCGCTCGCGCGCCCGAGCGTACGAAGGCCAACTTCATGGACGATCTGTTGAGAGAGTTTTTGACGGAGACCAGCGAGAGCCTGGACACCGTCGATAATCAGTTGGTGCGGTTCGAGCAGGAGCCGAACAACGCCAAAGTCCTCGATAACATTTTCCGCCTGGTTCACACCATCAAGGGCACTTGCGGCTTCCTCGGGTTGCCGCGACTGGAAGCCCTCGCCCATGCCGGCGAGACCTTGATGGGCAGGTTCCGCGACGGCATGCCGGTCACCGCGGACGCCGTGACACTGATTCTTTCCAGCATCGACCGCATCAAGGAAATCCTCGGAGGGCTCGAGGCGACCGAGACCGAGCCCGAAGGCACCGATGAAGACCTCATCGTCAAGCTCCATGAGATGGTCGAGCGCGGCATCCAGGCCATGGCTGAGGCCGCGTCGGCCGCTCCCACACCCCCCGCCCGACCGGCGGTGACGCATGGCACGCTGGTGAATCAGACCTTGGAGCGGCCGCTGCGGCCCGGCGAAGTGTCGCTGGATGAACTTGAGCGCGCCTTCCGCGAGACCGCGACCGAGCAAAGCACGCGGGGCACATTGGTGCCGCAGACGCTGGAAAGGCCGCTGCGTCCGGGCGAGGTGTCGCTGGACGAACTGGAGCGCGCCTTCCGCGCGACCGCAACCGAGGCCAAGCCCGCCGCGCCGAAGCCGGCCGCCGAGCCACCGGCGGCGTCAGCGAAGGAGAAAAAGCCGTCCGCCAAGAAGTCCGTGGTCGAGACGGATTCGTTGGAGAACGATCGCGTCGCCAACCAGTCGATCCGTGTCAACGTGGATACGCTGGAGCACCTGATGACGATGGTCTCGGAGCTGGTGCTGACCCGCAACCAGCTGCTGGAGATCAGCCGGCGCAACGAGGACAGCGAGTTCAAGGTGCCGCTGCAGCGGCTCTCCAACGTCACCGCCGAACTGCAGGAAGGCGTCATGAAGACGCGGATGCAGCCGATCGGCAATGCCTGGCAGAAGCTGCCCAGAATCGTGCGCGACCTTTCCGGCGAACTCGGCAAGCAGATTGAACTCGAGATGCAGGGCGCCGACACCGAGCTCGACCGCCAGGTGCTCGACCTGATCAAGGATCCCTTGACCCACATGGTGCGCAACTCCGCCGACCACGGGCTGGAGACCCCGGCCGAGCGGGTTGCCTGCGGCAAGCCGGAGCAGGGCACCATCCGTCTCTCCGCCTATCATGAAGGCGGCCACATCATCATCTGCATCGCCGACAACGGCCGCGGGCTCGATACCGAGAGGATCAAGGCCAAGGCGGTCGCCAACGGGCTGATCGGCGAGGCCGAGCTCGAGAAGATGACGGAAGCCCAGATCCACAAGTTCATCTTTGCTCCGGGCTTCTCGACCGCCGTCACCGTCACCTCAGTCTCCGGCCGCGGCGTCGGCATGGACGTGGTGCGCACCAATATCGACCAGATCGGCGGCACCATCGATATCAAGTCGGTGGCCGGCGAAGGGTCTTCCGTCACCATCAAGATCCCGCTGACGCTCGCCATCGTCTCCGCCCTGATCGTGGAGGCCGCCGGCGACCGCTTTGCCATACCGCAATTGTCGGTCGTCGAACTGGTACGGGCGCGCGCCAATTCCGAACACCGCATCGAACGCATCAAGGACACCGCGGTGCTTCGGCTGCGCAACAAGCTGTTGCCGCTGATGCACCTCAAGAAGCTGCTCAGGATCGATGACGGCTCCTCGTCCGATCCCGAGAACGGCTTTATCGTGGTCACGCAAGTCGGCAGCCAGACCTTTGGCATCGTGGTCGACGGCGTGTTCCACACCGAAGAAATCGTGGTCAAGCCGATGTCGACCAAGCTGCGTCACATCGACATGTTCTCCGGCAATACCATCCTGGGCGACGGCGCCGTGATCATGATCATCGATCCCAACGGCATTGCGAAGGCGCTCGGCGCCTCCAGCGCCGCTTCCCACGAGATCGCCGACGAGAACGCGAGCCTGCATGCAAACCTGGGCGAGCAGCTCACCTCGCTGCTGGTGTTCCGTGCCGGCTCGACCCAGCCCAAGGCGGTGCCGCTCGGCCTCGTCACCCGGCTGGAGGAGATCGCAACCGACAAGATCGAGCTCTCCAACGGCCGCTACATGGTGCAGTACCGCGAGCAGTTGATGCCGCTGGTGCAGATGGACGGCGTCAACGTCGGTACCTCCGGCGCCCAGCCGATCCTGGTGTTCGCCGATGAGGGCCGCTCGATGGGGCTCGTGGTCGACGAGATCATCGACATCGTCGAGGAACGGCTGCACATCGAAGTCGCTGGAAGCGGGCAGGGCATTCTGGGCTCGGCCGTGATCAAGGGCCAGGCGACGGAAGTGATCGACGTCGGCCACTTCCTGCCGATGGCCTTCGCCGACTGGTTCACCCGCAAGGAGATGCGGCCCTCGGCAAGCTCCCAATCGGTGCTGCTGGTCGACGATTCGGCCTTCTTCCGCAATATGCTGGCGCCGGTCTTGAAGGCGGCCGGCTACCGGGTGCGGGTCGTCCCCAATGCGCAGGAAGGCCTGGTCGCGCTGCGCTCGGGGCAGAGCTTCGACGTGGTGCTGACCGACATCGAGATGCCCGACATGAACGGGTTCGAATTCGCCGAGACCATCCGCGCCGACCAGCATTTGAGCTCGATGCCGATCATCGGGCTGTCCTCGCTGGTCTCGCCGGCTGCGATCGAGCGCGGACGCCTGGCCGGCTTCCACGACTACGTCGCCAAGTTCGACCGTCCGGGCCTGATCGCGGCGCTGAAGGAACAGACCGCCGAGATCAGCCGGGCGGCGGCATGAAACAAGTTCAGCCGGACATGAACGAAGTTCAGCCGGGGCATAGGAACGTTTGACATGACGAGCAACACCCAGATGAGCGAAGGCACGGTCGCAGAATATGTCACAGCGGTGATCGGCGGGCAGTTGTTCGGCCTGCCTATCTCGCGCGTGCAGGACGTGTTCATGCCGGAGCGGTTGACGCGGGTGCCGCTGGCCTCCAGCGAGATCGCGGGCGTGCTCAATTTGCGCGGCCGCATCGTCACGGTGGTCGACATGCGCGCGCGCCTGGGGCTGCCGAAGGCCGCCGACGACCAGCCGCCGATGGCTGTCGGCGTCGACCTGCGCGGCGAATCCTACGGCCTCTTGATCGATCAGATTGGCGAAGTGCTGCGCCTGCCCGACGACGGCCGCGAGGAAAATCCCGTCAATCTCGATCCCCGCATGGCCAAGCTCGCCGGCGGCGTCCATCGCCTCGACGGCCAACTCATGGTCGTCCTCGATGTCGATCGCGTCCTCGAAATCGCGCCGGACATGATGGCAGCATAAGGCAAACAAGGCGAACCACGTTGCAATGTCCCTCACGGGATCGGAACAAGTAGAGGCTAAAATGAGAACATGTCTGGTTGTCGATGACTCGAGCGTCATTCGGAAAGTCGCGCGGCGGATCCTGGAAGGTCTCGATTTCCAGATCGTCGAAGCCGAGGACGGCGAGAAGGCCCTGGAAGTCTGCAAGCGCGGCTTTCCCGATGCCATCCTGCTCGACTGGAATATGCCGATCATGGACGGTTATGAATTCCTCGGCAATCTGCGCCGCATGCCCGGCGGCGATGCGCCCAAGGTCGTGTTCTGCACCACCGAGAACGATGTCGCCCACATCGCGCGCGCGCTTCATGCCGGTGCCACCGAATACATCATGAAGCCGTTCGACAAGGACATCGTTACCGCGAAGTTCCAGGAAGTCGGCCTTATCTGAGCTGCGCCTATCGATCCGGCGGCTGAATGGCCACCGGCGTCTTGTTTGCGTGTCGCTTGAGCCGTGTCTGGTGAGCAATGAGTGTTGCGTTGGTAAGCCCTTTGGCCTCGAATTCGATGCGGCAAGAGCCGCTGCGGGTCATGGTGGTCGACGATTCCGTCGTCATCAGGGGATTGATCTCCCGCTGGATCGGCTCCGAGCCGGACATGGTGGTCGCTGGATCGCTACGCACCGGCCTTGACGCGGTCAATCAGCTCGAACGCATCAATCCCGACGTTGCCTTGCTCGACATCGAAATGCCGGTGCTCGACGGGATCTCGGCGCTGCCGCAGTTGCTGGCAAAGAAACGCGACCTCATCATCATCATGGCGTCGACCCTGACCCGCCGCAACGCGGAGATCAGCTTCAAGGCGCTATCGCTGGGCGCCTCCGATTACATTCCAAAGCCGGAGAGCACGCGCGAGGCGTCCGCCGCGGAAATCTTCCATCACGATCTGATTCAGAAAATTCGCTCGTTCGGTGCCAAGCTTCGCCGTGCGGTCCCGGCCGCGCCGTCACCGCCCTTGGTGCCGGCGCTGGGTCGGTTGCGCGAGCCATCGTTCCGGCCGCAGCTCGCACCGGTTGCGCAGCCGCAACTGGTGCGCCGCGCCTTCGGCGCGCAGATGCCGCGCGTGCTCCTGATCGGTTCATCGACCGGCGGCCCGCAGGCACTGATGTCGCTGGTCGCCGACATCGGTCCGGTGATCGACCGGTTTCCCGTGCTGATCACGCAGCACATGCCGCCGACCTTCACGACGATTCTGGCCGAGCATCTGGCGCGCGCGAGCCATCGGCCGGCGCATGAGGCTGTCGATGGCGAGATCATCAAGGCCGGTCAGATCTATCTCGCGCCAGGCGGCCGCCACATGCGCGTCTACCGGCATGGTGCCGATGCGGTGATTGCGCTCGACGATGGCGCGCCGGTGAATTTCTGCAAGCCCGCCGTCGATCCGTTGTTCACTTCCGCGATCGATGTCTGGCAGGGCAGCATCATGTCGGTGATCCTGACCGGCATGGGCTCGGACGGAATGCGCGGCGGCAAGGACATTGTCGCGGCGGGCGGAAGCGTCATCGCCCAGGATGAAGCGAGCAGCGTGGTGTGGGGAATGCCGGGCGCGGCGGCGAATGCGGGCATTTGTGCCGCCGTCCTGCCGCTCAACCAGATCGCACCGAAACTGGTTCGACTGTTTTCGGGGGATCGTTCGTGACGCCATCGGATTATGAGTATCTGCGTAAGCTCCTGAAGGAGCGCTCCGGCCTCGACCTCTCAGCCGACAAGCAATATCTGGTCGAGAGCCGGCTGGTGCCGCTCGCAAGAAGGGTCGGGCTGACCGACATTCCAGAGCTCGTAAAAAAAATCAAGGGCGGCGGCGCCGACGCGCTCATCACCGAGGTGGTCGAGGTGATGACCACCAACGAGACTTTCTTCTTCCGCGACAAGATCCCGTTCGATCATATGCGCGAGACGATCCTGCCGGCGTTGATGCAGGCGCGCGCCAACCGCCGCGCCCTGCGCATCTGGTCGGCGGCTTGCTCGACCGGGCAGGAGCCCTACTCGATCGCGATGCTCCTGAAAGAGGCGGACAAGATGCTGGCGGGCTGGCGGATCGAAATCGTCGCGACCGACCTGTCGCAAAGCGTGCTTGAAAAATCCAAGGCCGGCCTGTTCAGCCAGTTCGAGGTACAGCGCGGCCTGCCGATCCAGATGCTGATCAAGCATTTCACGCAAGTCGGAGAGCTTTGGCAGCTCAACGCCGATATCCGCGGCATGGTCCAGCACCGGCAGTTGAACCTGTTGCAGGATTTTTCCCAGCTCGGAACCTTTGACGTCATCTTCTGCCGCAACGTGCTGATCTATTTCGACCAGGATACCAAGGTGGCGATCTTCGAGCGGCTTGCCAAACAGCTCGAGCCCGATGGCGTGCTGATGCTGGGCGCGGCTGAATCGGTGGTCGGGATCACCGACGCGTTCAAGCCCGATCCGGAGAAACGCGGCCTGTACCGGCCAAACCCGGGGCGGACCGGACGCCCGGTCGGCGGTGCCGCCATGCCGCAGGCGTTGAAGGTGGTCGCGTCCGCGCGTTAGTTGCCTTCCGAAACAGCTTACAGAATCGCGTGCGGCAGGAATCGCGACGTATTGCCGGTGATTGGGTTCTCGTCCTCGCGGATCGATAGCCCGCACGGCGTGTGATCGACCAGCCAGCTTCCCAGCACCGGAAATTGGTCCGAAAAATTCGGCAGCCGCGCCAAGGCCTGACGAACGAAGCCCTCCGCGCCGTAAGGCCCCTCTTGCTGCACGAGCGTCGTGCCGGCGCAAAGCAGCGTGACGTTGGCGCCCTCGCGCGAATAGAGCGGTTTGCGTACATAGGAGGTGCCGAGCTGCTCGGCGCCCGGGTCGTCCTCGAAGAAGGCCGGCAGCAAATTGGGATGGCCGGGAAACATCTCCCACAACAGCGGCAAAATCCCCTTGTTGGACAGCACGGCCTTCCATGGCGGCTCGATCCAGCGCGTCGGAGCTTCGAGCAACCTTGCGCCAAACTCGTCATGGAACATCCATTCCCAGGGATAGAGCTTGAAGGCGAGTTCGATTTCGCGATCGTCGAGGTCGACAAAGCCGCCATCTTCGCGCCAACCGATGTCTTCGATGTCGATCATGGTGGTGTCCATCCCGGCCTGTCTTGCGGTGTCCTCCAGATAGGCGAGCGTGCCGGCATCCTCGCTGTTTTCCGTCGTTCCGGTCAGATGCAGGTGACGGCCGAGCCCAAGTTTCTGCCATGCTTCGATCAGCCGCTCATGGATCGAATTGAACTGGTCGGCGCGAGGGGGCGTGATGCGCCGTTCGATCGCCTGCTCGAGCCAGGTCCATTGAAACACGGCGGCCTCGAAGATCGAGGTCGGGGTATCCGCGTTATATTCGAGGAGCTTAGCCGGGCCGCGCCCGTCGAAACTGAGATCCAGCCTGCCGTAGAGGCTTGCTTCGTCGCGACGCCAGCTTTCCGAGAGCAACGGCCAGAACGCTTCCGGAATCTTCAACCGGCGCAAATATTCTTCGTCGTCGATCGCGCGGGCCACCAGTTCGAGACACATGGCGTCGATTTCACCGGTCGGCGCCTCGATCTGACGTTCGATTTCATCCAGCGAGAACGCGTAATAGGCGCGCTCGTCCCAGTAGCGCTCGCCATCGATCGTATGGAAATCAAATCCGCATGCTTCAGCGGTGGTGCGCCAGTCATCGCGTTCCGGGCAGGCGATGCGGCGCATCGGCGGAGGTCAGCCACCGCCATGGCCGTGACCGCCGCCATGGCCATGGCCATGACCGCCGCCATGGAAGCGGTGCGGGGCGCCACCGAAGCCGCCATAGATCGCGCGGCAATAGGGACTGCCGTTCGCACCTGGCACAGCCTCCAGTCCGGGGCCGCAGCTGCGTCGCTGCACAAA
>JBATYU010000703.1:0-8775 GCA_049674245.1 Bradyrhizobium sp.
CTGCTTTAGCGCGAAGCAATGTGTGGTAAGCGGCCTAATGGGGGAGGAGCGGGAGGCCGCGCCAGTCGCCAGCGATGGCAAACGGTAGATGCCGGATGCACGGTGGGCCCGGAGCACCAAAAGAGCAATCGGAATGCAGGGTGACGGACAACAGCCCCCCGATCACCCGGCGGCGCTGACAAGAAGATCGGGCGGCCTAAATCACCCCGTCATGCTCGTCCGGCCTGAATTATATTTCGGCTAGGCGGTCGCGGCGAATGATGGCTAGAATGCGGGTCCGGGGCTGAGAGTTCTCTTTTGATTCGGAAACTATTTTGAGCCCGGTCGGGCCGCTGGCCATACTGTCGGCGGCCCTTTGCATGGCAGACAGCCCAACTCTATCAATCGTCAAAATCGTCGTCATCGCCCCTCGGCGCCACCGTGGTCGTACGCTGCAGGAATTGCGGGGTGTGATTGCGCGGTTCGCGCGGGGCCGGACGCTCGGACGGATCGCGGCCAATCTTGGACTTTAATTCCACGAGGTCGGTGAAGACATCGGCCTGCCGGCGCAGCTCATCGGCAATCATCGGCGGCTGGCTGGAAATCGTCGAGACCACGGTGACGCGGACGCCGCGGCGCTGCATCGCTTCGACCAGCGACCGGAAGTCGCCGTCGCCGGAGAACAGCACCATCTGGTCGATTCTTTCGGCGAGTTCCATGGCGTCGACCGCAAGCTCGATGTCCATGTTGCCCTTCACCTTGCGTCGGCCGCTGGCGTCGATGAATTCCTTGGTCGCCTTGGTCACGACGGTGTAGCCGTTGTAGTCCAGCCAGTCGATCAACGGGCGGATCGACGTAAATTCCTGATCTTGAATGACCGCGGTGTAATAGAAGGCGCCCAGTAGCGTTCCGCGACTTTGGAATTCCTTGAGTAGGCGCTTGTAATCGATGTCGAAACCGAGCGTCTTGGCTGTCGCGTAGAGATTGGCGCCATCGATGAACAACGCAATCTTGTTTGAGGAAAATGGCATTTGGGTACTAGCCTCTTACAAACGATACGCAGGCAAGTACAAACGATACGCAGGCAAGGCCCGTAAACTCAAACTCTGCTTGTATATTGCGATGCAAAAAAGTCGCGCTGACGCGGCTTCCAAGCGATGCTGGACAATCAATCGCCGGTTGAGACTAGAGTGTCGCAAATGCAGGCGAGTGAAGACGAAAAATTACAACCTAAGCAAGCAGCCGGTTCTTCCGCGTAGTCCAATTTGGACCCTGGGCCCGGCTTCAAGGTTGGAACGGGTCTACATCTAAAATATTCTAAGTTTCAAATAGTTTCTTCGGAGCTGCGTGGCGTGCTCAGCTGAAGCGATCGATACGGCGCGGACAACAGCAGCATGAAGAGCGCCCTGTGAGCTTTGTATTTGGCGGTGGGTCGGCGGCGCTGCGAACCTTGCATCACGACATCTCCCTCGGTTGTGCACACGCACCACCTCCATGTCCGGCCGCGTTTCTTCAAGACCACTTCAAAAACAGGAAACTGGTCCAGGCATTGCAATCGTGCCTTGCGAAGCGCTTTCAAAGGAGCCCCCGAAATGGAAAAGGTCACTTACCTGGTTGGTCGACAGAAACGCACAATTGGTCCATGGAAATGCGATCGCTTTTTCGTGTAGTGAGCCCGGGAATTTCGAGCGCGCTGCGGGGCGGGACCATAGGACCCCGGCACAGAAGCTCCTCGTGGCCTGAAAAAGCGAAATCGGCTAAACCCCCGGAGAAACCCGGCCCCCTTACCTGCACTTGGCCTTGGCAATGATCGCGATCGGTGAGACCAATGCCGAAGGACCAAGATCAGAATGTTTCGGTAACCTTGCTCAGTTGCGGCGGACGATCCGGGTCAAATCCCCACTCGCGCGCGGTGCGTTCGATCATTCGATAGGCCGGAACGAGCATGGTAATTCCGTCGGTTGCGGGATCATCGTCGCCAAGCCAAGGAAGCGTGCTGTGCGGACCGCCACACAGATGCAGGGCAATCTTGCGCTCGCGCAGCTCGCTCGCCACCGCATCCACCGTGGCAGCTGTTTCATCCATCAAGCGCAATATGATGACCGGCGTTTTCGATGACAATGCAGCGCGCGGACCGTGTTGCAGCTCGGCGGCGCTGAAACTAAGCGCGGGTAGCCGCAGGATTTCGCCAAGCTTCAGCGCAATTTCGCGAGCGGAGCTCAGACCCAGGCCCCGCGAAGTAACAAACACGGCGGATGCGCTGGCGAGATCATCGGATATTTCCGACCAATCGAGTGTCAGCGCGCGGTGAAGGCGCTTCGGTAGGCGGTCAAGTGCCGACCTGAGAGCCATGTCATCGGCCAATTCCGCAACGAGCTCGGCGCCTGCCGCCATCGAGCCGACCACGGTCTTGGTCGCGGCGACCGAATACTCAGGCCCAGCTTCGATCGGAACGACGAACTCGGCGGCGTCGGCGACCGGCGACGGCACCGCGTTGACGATCGCAACCGTGCGAGCACCCGACGCTCGTGCGGACTGCGTCGCAGCGACCAGATCGGGGCTGCGCCCCGATTGCGAGATCACAATGAACAGCGCATTGCGCAACGTGAGCGGCCTGCGAAACGCCGTAATCACCGATGGAGCACTGGCGGACACCGGCAGGTGAAGTCTAGTTTCGATGAGGTAGCGCAGGAAAACTCCAGCGTGACCGGAGCTTCCGCGACCGCACAGGACAACGAGCGGCGCCGCGCCAATATCCAGGCGTTTTGCAACTTCGGCGACAGCATAGCGGTTGCGGACGATGCGCGAGACGACGTCCGCGCTTTCGCAAATCTCTCGCTCCATCGCAGAACAAACGGACGGGCTCATGGTTCAAAAGCTCCATCTTCGCTGCACGCCTGCTGTTCGGCATTACTCGCTGTGACCGTGAGTGAGATCAGCGAACACGCGTCGGAGGTTGCCCTTATGGCTCGCGAGAAGGCCTTCTGCTTCTGCCTTGTCGTAGCCCAACACCATGAGTGTGGCCAGCTTGATATCTCCGCCGGCTTGCTCGAGGGCACCGGCAGCCTGCGCTTGGTCGCAGCCGGCGATCTGAGTAACCATCAACTCTGCACGGAGCTTCAGCTTCGTGTTCGTGGTCTGCATGTTGACCATCATGCCGCGGAAGACACGGCCGAGGCGCAGCATTATGCCGGTGGATATTAAGTTGAGCACGACCTTCTGCGCGGTGCCGGCCTTCATCCGGGTCGAGCCGGCTATCAGTTCTCGCCCCGTGTCGACCAGCACCGGATATTTCGCTGATGACAGCAACGCAGTGCCGGGATTGTTGGCAACGCCGATGGTGACGATGCCGTACGTGCCGGCCTGCTGCAGCGCCGCCACGGTAAATGGCGTCGTGCCGCTTGCGGCAACCGCGATCACAACGTCGTGCGGAGAAAGCCGCACATCATCGATCTGTTTGACGGCATCGGCGACATCGTCTTCGGCGCCTTCGACGCTTGCGATCAATGCGCTCTCCCCACCAGCGATGATGAAACGCAGCCGCTCTGGGGGCCAAGCGAAAGTCGGGGGCAGCTCCGCTCCATCCTGCACGGCGACCCGCCCCGAGGTGCCCGCGCCAACGTAGATCAGGCGCCCGCGGTCGCCGAGCGCTTCCTTTGCCGCATCTGTCGCCGCGGTGATGGCGGGAAGCGCGCGCCCTACGGCGGCGACGGCGGCGAGCTGGCCCTCCCACATCGCTTCCATCGCTGACGCCAGCGACCAAGCATCGAGATCAATAAAGCGAGAGTCGACGTCTTCGGTAGCCATGCGTGCGATCCATTCCTCTCACGGCTTTGGGACGCGGAACTTGGGAGCCGGTTCGCGTTTAGCCGCCCCCTCCGCCACGGCAACGCGCCTCCGCGCCACCAATAACGCGCCGGCGACCGCATCACCCTCTGGAGGCGTGAGGCGGCTGCGCAGATCTGGCGTCAACCATGCAGCGATTGGCCCCGACAACCCGCCGACCAGCGACAGCCGGTCAATTCCAAGCCGCAAGAACATATCGAGCAGATCGCCGATCGCATCAGCTGCGCGTTCGACGATACGCCGGCCGATCGGATCGCCCTGGGTCGCATGCCGCAGCACCATCGGCGCAAAGGCGGCATAGTCAGTCGCAGTCGCCTGTTCGGACCAGGCCACCGCCTGACTGGAGTCATGGTCGAAGGCAGCGAGCACTTCCTCGAGCAGTGGCGATGTCTCGCCGCGTTGATCCGCTGCACGGAGCGCGCGCCTGATTGCCTGCAATCCGACGTCGGCGCCGCTACCTTCGTCAGAGATTGGAAAGCCATATCCGCCGAAGCTGAGCTCGCGGCCACCGATCAGACCGACGCCGATCGAGCCGGTGCCGGCGACAACGATAGCGCCGTCCGCACCCCCATGCGCACCGAGACACGCGGCCAATCCGTCGCTGATGAAGCGAACCGATGCGAACGGATGCGCAATCTCCTTGAGAGCCGCTTCGGCGCCCCGACGCCCGAGACCAGCAAGACCGATCCCCGCGTGCATCAGCGCAAAATCCTCGGGCCCCACCCCTGCCTGCTCGGCTGCGGCCGTGCACGCTCGCATGATCGACCGCCACGCCTCATCGATGCCTAGCCGTGTCGCTGCCGGCCCCGAGCCGCCCTCGCCGAGCGCGGTGCCAAATTGATCCTCGAGGCGGGCGCGGCAACGGCTGCCGCCGCCGTCAACTCCGAGATACAACGCGGCTCTCTTCACCATGGCGTTCCAACGCGAACAACTTGGTTCCGGGTCCATTGGAGGCCTCCCGCAGTGTTCAAATTTAGGGATCTGGCTTTAGCGATCTTGGGTTCATGCGGCTCCACCTTACCATGCTAGATTGGCACGCGCTGCCATTACGCGATGAACCTCATGAACCACTCCTCGCCCCGCGGGCCTTTCACGATCGCTGCGCCGCAACTGTTCGACGGAACGGTCATGCGGGGGCCGGCGCTGGTCAGGGTTTCGGGCGGCCTCATCGAGGACGTCAGCTTCGAAGACGCGGTGCCGCTCGGGATACCCGCACTTCCCCCCGACACAATCCTCGCGCCCGGCTTCATCGATATCCAGGTCAATGGCGGTGGTGGCGTTCTCCTCAACGATGATCCGACGGAGGCCTGCGTGCGCCGCATCGTCGAGGCTCACCGCAGAACGGGGACCACCGGCTGTCTGCCGACGCTGATCACCGATCGCACCGATGTGGTCGAACGGCTCGCGGCGGTCGCGCCGGGCTCGTTGCAAATTCCCGGCGTGCTCGGCTTTCATCTGGAGGGCCCTGCGCTCAACAAGGCTCGCAAGGGTATCCATCTCGAATCCGAGATTCGCGTGCCGAACGGGCGCGATCTTGCCGCGATGAAGAGCATCAGCGACTGCGGTCGCTCTATAGTGACCTTGGCCCCGGAATGCGTGCCGCCGTCGCTGATTGACGATCTACTTGGAGCGGGACTGCGTCTCTCGGCCGGGCATAGCGACGCGACGCAGGCGCAAATTGAGCAGGCCGCGGATCGCGGCGTGACCGGCGTTACCCACCTGTTCAACGCCATGTCGCAGCTGACGGCACGCGAACCGGGCGTGGTCGGTGCCGCGCTGGATGACGAACGGCTATTTGCCGGGATCATTTGCGACGGCCTTCACGTCGACCCCTTGAGTTTGCGCGTCGCCATGCGTTGCAAGGGGCCCGATCGCTTGATGCTGATCACGGACGCGATGCCTCCGGTTGGCACGGATCTGCGGCATTTCCTGCTGCAGGGGCGACGAATTACCCTGCAGGGAGCTCGCCTGACTGGTTCTGATGGCACGCTCGCCGGCGCGCACCTGACCATGATGCAGGCGGTGCGCAATGCGGTCGCGTTGCTCAGGGTTGGCATTGCCGACGTCCTGACAATGGCCTCCCGCACCCCGGCCACATTTCTGGGCCTAGAGTCCCAGCTTGGAACGATCGCGCCGGGCTATCGGGCCGACCTCGTTGCCTTTAGCAGCAAGTTTGAAGTCATCGAGACATGGGTCGCCGGCCAACCAAACACTTGACCGCTCCTGCGGTGACCCGGTGAACAGCAACGCCGGGGAGTGTGCTCAAAATGACGCCGGCCAATAGCGGTCCGGCCACTGGCCCCTGACTGACCTGCCAAGCTGTTGTCCATTGCGAACAAAGCGAGAATCAGTGACCGTCCATCGGCCCAGGGGGACGGTGCGGACGTGTCAGGTACTGCTGCTGCCTATCTCGAAAACCTCAATCCGGAGCAGCGGCGCGCCGTCGAACATGGTGCGGTTGGACCTGCTCCATCTGCGCCGTTACTGGTGATTGCCGGAGCTGGATCCGGCAAGACCAATACGCTTGCGCATCGCGTCGCCCATCTGATCGTCAACGGCGTTGATCCCCGACGAATTCTTCTGATGACCTTCTCGCGCCGTGCTGCGTCCGAGATGACCAAGCGCGTCGAGCGGATTGCGCGCAAGGTCATGGGTGACAACGCCGGTGTGATGACCGATGCCCTGACCTGGGCCGGTACCTTCCACGGAATCGGCGCGCGGCTGCTTCGCATGTACTGCGACCAGATTGGCCTCGACCCCAGCTTCACGATTCACGACCGCGAAGATTCTGCCGACTTGATGAATTTGGTCCGGCATGACCTTGGCTTCTCAAAGACCGAAAGCCGCTTTCCGACCAAGGGGACTTGCCTTGCGATCTACTCACGATGCGTCAACGCCGAGATTCCGATTGCGCAGGTTCTGGGAGCTTCGTTTCCATGGTGCTCCGGTTGGGCGGCAGAGTTGAAAGCGTTGTTCGCTGCCTATGTTAGCGCTAAGCAGCGTCACAACGTGCTCGACTATGACGATCTTCTGCTTTACTGGGCGCAAACACTGAGTGATCCGGCGCTCGCCGGTGATATTGGCGGCCGCTTTGATCACGTCTTGGTCGACGAGTATCAGGACACCAACCGCCTCCAGTCGTCCATCCTGTTGGCACTCAAGCCTGGCGGCAACGGCCTCACCGTCGTTGGTGACGATGCGCAGTCGATCTATTCATTCCGCGCTGCGACTGTGCGCAACATTTTAGATTTCCCGGATCAGTTTTCGCCGCGCGCCAACATCATTACGCTTGACCGGAACTACCGGTCGACTCAGGCGATATTGGCCGCCGCCAACGGCGTGATCGATCTGGCCAAGGAGCGGTTCACCAAGAACCTTTGGACCGATCGGGCGTCGGGCGCGAAGCCTCAACTTGTCACGGTGTGCGACGAAGCCGATCAGGCCCGCTGCATCGTCGAACGTATTCTGGAGAATCGCGAGGTAGGCACGCTTCTGAAGCAGCAGGCTGTACTGTTCCGGACGTCTAGCCACAGCGGTCGATTGGAAGTTGAGTTGACCCGGCGCAACGTCCCGTTCGTCAAGTTCGGTGGTCTCAAGTTCTTCGATGCCGCGCACATCAAGGATATTTTGGCGCTATTGCGCTTCGTCGAGAACCCTAAAGACCGTGTTGCTGGCTTCCGCCTGATGCACCTGATCCCTGGGGTTGGTCCCACCTCAGCACAGCGGGTGCTCGATTACATGGCCAGCGATACCAACCCAGTTGCAGCGCTTGCACACGCTCCGACCCCGGCGCGAGCGGGTGAGGATTGGAAGGCCTTCACTGCTGTCATCGCGGACCTTTGTCAATCAAACTGGCCGGCCGACCTCGAACGCGCTCGTTTGTGGTACGAGCCGCACTTGGACCGAATCCACGAAGATGCCGATACCCGCCGCGGCGACCTCATCCAGCTCGAACAGATTGCGAGCGGGTACCCCTCGCGCGAACGCTTCCTCACCGAACTGACGCTCGATCCGCCAGATGCCACCAGCGACCAGGCCGGCGTTCCCCTGCTCGACGAGGACTATCTCGTCTTGTCGACGATCCACTCCGCCAAGGGCCAAGAGTGGAAGTCGGTGTTCGTGCTCAACGTGGTCGATGGCTGCATGCCCTCGGACCTCGGCACTGGGACGACGGCGGAGATCGAAGAGGAACGCCGGCTACTTTACGTCGCAATGACGCGCGCCAAGGATGACCTGCATCTGGTCGTACCACAGCGCTTCTTTGCGCACGGTCAGCATGCACAAGGCGACCGTCATGTTTATGCGTCGAGAAGCCGCTTCATTCCCGATCGTCTGCTCGAATTGTTCGAGAAGACGACTTGGCCGCTTGCGGTGACCGGGGCTGCAGCTCGGGCCGCGAGCCAGAAGCCCCGCATCGATGTTGGCGCCCGCATGCGCGGGATGTGGCGCTGACACGGAGAATAGGATCGAGAATTTCGCCGACCAGTTGTTATGGAACGGCGATGTCCGCTCTTCCAAGAGGAGACATTCACCAGGGTGTCGGTTACGTCAGCTTGGTGCCATGAACGGACTCATGCGAACGGCATCTCTATTCGATCACCTTGTCGGCGCGTCCAAGCAGTGAGGGCGGCACGGCGAGACCGAGCGCCTTGGCGGTCTTGAGGTTGACGATAAGCTCGGACTTCGTCGGCGCCTGCACCCATCTGGGTTTGCCTTACGAAAGCCACCGACTACAGGCTCCAGATAGGAAAGGTTCCACGTCGGAGGTACAGCAATGATCCGCGCCACGGTCCTCCGTGCGCTTGTGCTGACGGCGGCTTTTGCCGCGGCGTTGATGCCGGTCACGTGCCTTGGCGAAAACAGCAATCGGTTGCCGGCCAAGGCAACAATGGAGTTGCCGGCCAAGGCAACAAAGGTGTTACCGGCCAAGGCAACAAAGGAGCTGCCGCC
>JBATYU010000704.1:0-5196 GCA_049674245.1 Bradyrhizobium sp.
GCTGGCGCTGTCGGCTAGTCTGGTCGAAGAATTACGCGCCCATCGACTACGACAAGCGGAGGAGCTTCTGAAGGTCGGCGTCCGACTGTCAGACAACACGTTCGTTGTGGCGCAGGCTGACGGCACACCATTGCAGCCAGATACGCTGACGCAGGATTGGTTTCGCAAGCTGGCGGATACTTCCCTGCCCCGTATCCGGTTTCACGATCTGCGGCACGCCCATGCTACCCACCTGCTAGGCTCGGGCGTCCATCCCAAGGTCGCGAGCGAGCGCCTGGGGCATTCCAAGATCGGGATCACGCTAGACTTGTACAGCCACGTCTTGCCGGGCATGGAAGCTGATGCTGCTGAGCGCGTTGACGCGGCGCTGCAGGCTGCAATAAACAAGCGCACCAAAACGGTTGGGTAGCAAAGCGGTAGCAAACGGTGGTTTCTGAGAAGTAGGCACCAGAATTATACAATGCTAATCAACGCATTAGCCGGTTTAGCTCAGCGGTAGAGCAGCGGTTTTGTAAACCGAAGGTCGGGAGTTCAATCCTCTCAACCGGCACCAATAAATCAAGGGTTTCTTGAAAATCTGGTACCTAAGAATTCCAACTAGTGGCAGCAAGCGACACTTCCCGAAGAACGTCGATATCCAAACAAGATCATCTCATTTTTAGAGACCGCCTCGGTTGACGGCCTCTTGGTGGCGCTGTCGCCCTTCGTTCGCCTATGCGCTCACGAGCGGGAGCACCCCCTACGCCGGCCTGTGCGCACGTATGACTACGGTGATTGCGCCTTCATCGTTGAACCTTCGCATCGTCTTTGCCAACATACTCAAGGCCGGGGGATTTCAGGGGCCTCGGTGACTGACCCAACGCCGCCTCGCGATCATATTCCGCTCAGGCGGCGTTGTGCGTTTCCGGCCGCCTCAGGGGCCTTGGCATCGTGCGGACGCGCAGACTTGGAATCTACTCCGCCTCGTTGGCTTTCGTGCCACAAGAATCGACCCCAGCTCTGAGGGAAAGCTGGGGCCGCTCTGGGGTAGAAGTGCCGAGGGGCTGTCGGCACCATTCTGATGTAGGTTCGCGGTCCGCCGATCCCATTAAATTCTGCGTGAAAGGTGGCCTGTTTTGAATTTGCGAGTGGCCTCATACGGTCAGTACCGGATTCCGGGTACTGGCCTGGTGAGCCCGTAGCGGCCTGAATTTCGCAGTGGCCCAATTTAAATTGTTCACTTTTTAACATTCGACCGGAACGAATCCCCGACTTCCGCGTAATGGCGTTGGCGCTGGGATACCACGGGGGAAAATACCGTGATCGGTAGAGAGTATTTTATGCGTCAAGCGGCGACTCTTGTTAAGTTCGCCAAAGTAACCAAAGACCCCACGATTACCGCCGCCCTATTGGAGAAAGCGGCCGATCTTAAATCGCAAGTTGACGAACAAGGCGCGCGGCCGGACCTCAGTTCTCTAGCGCCGGATGTTGAGCCGCCGACGTAAGGCGCGCCTCTTGGGGGTCGTCGATTTTTGGAATTGACGAAGCTCCAGACCGGCGGCAGAATTGTTCCATGGGCGAGGCTGAAAGATCGACTTGCCCCCACTGCGGGGCGGTCTTGATCCTAGCGCTGCCTCCGGGCGGCGGCAACGGACAGCGCACGTTCCGGTGTCTCGATTGCGACCGCCCCGATCCGCTGAAGACGGATGAGGTAATCGGCTGGCTGAACGGTGAGCTACAGCCGCCGAAATAAGGCCCGCCTCCCATGTGTGGATAGCCCTCTCGTGGTGGCCGCGCCGGTAGGCCGCTACAGATTCTTCGCGGCGGCCTGGAACAAGAAATAATGTTCACTTTGTAACGGAACGGAATCCCGGCTCCCGCGTGATGTTAGATGGGACAAATTGCATAAGGAAATGCAATGGCCGGCAGACAGACCAAGTTCCAATCTGAAAACCTCATGGCCGACGTCTATCTCGGCATCATGATCGCTGGCGTAAATACGCTGATCGTTTTGGGAGCGGCGATCGCGTTCGTGGTCATATGAAAGGCCGCCTCAGTTAGCGACCTCGCCACGTTATCCCGTTTCTTTGCCATCCTGCGTTTATGCGCCAATGGGGGGCTGGATCAAGGCCGCCCGCGGCAAACCAGGCGGCGGCTCCCGCGTTTTCCTTCCATGAGGGCTCCCGGGAGAAAGCCGCATCCTGGAGTGAATTGGACGTTCAGTCGAACGTGCCAATGTAACCTTGATTGTTTGGGTTAAAGTCCAAAGCGCCTTGCTGTTGCGCACCATCGGTATCACCGTTCAGTGTTACTGGCGCCGTCTTCCGCGATGGCCGCGCTTGATTTTATACAAAGTGACCGCCGATGGATTATCATACGCTCACAAACGACAGCCTCGCCATGATGTATTTTGGTGCGCGTGGGGCACTGGCTGCTGACGACGAGCTGAATAGGCTAGGCCAAGAGTCACGCTTTCGCGTCCGAGCGACGCCGACGTGGAAGAAACATACAGCCGATCTGGAGGCGGAAATGCTCGGACGGGGAATGATCTTTGACTTGATCGAATGGTCGGAAGATCGATGACCCGAACCTGATGTTTGCTTTTTTTCTCGAGGCGTTCTTGAGACCGCATCAGCCTCGAAAAGCCTTTAGTTCACAGCTCTGTTTACATCTAATTCATCGTAATTCTTAAAGCGAGATTCAAATTATCCGTCCATGATCGCCACGCTTGGCCAGGCGGCCACGCATGATTGAATCGCGATGAGCGCTGCCCGAGAAACAGGTGGCCAACTTGCCCAGCATTGGCATAGGTAACACGAGTACCGTGATCGCGGGTCGAACGCGCCGTGCTGGCCGTTGCTTGCCCGTGCTCGCCCCGAAGCTGCCGACCCTCTGCGCCATGTTATGCGCGCTGACGCTTGCCGGCTGTGCCTCCAATTCGGCTCAGCGTGAGCCTGGGGCAGAGCCGGTCCGAGCTGCCGCGGATCCCCATCGATACGCTGGACTGCGAATTCGCCGGCCCGACCGGGCGCTGCTCACACCGCAACCGGTGCCCGATTGCGAATTGAGGGCACCCGAAAGCTCCAAGGTTTTGGATCCGGACCAAATGGCGCGCCTGAAGCTCGATTACGAGCGACAATGCTATAAACGCGCGGAGGAGTCGGTCCGCAGCCGTCTAAAGTTGCTGCAGGCTTCCGGTAGTTGCGAGATTGAGCCCGCTCGACGTTCGCGGCCGGCCGAACAAGCTAACTGAACCGGCGATCGAGAAGATCGCCGCAATCAAGAACGTGAGAAGTTTGCGCACAGCGCGGTCCTCGTTGATTTTCGAAAACGCTACGCTACTCAAACCTGTCTCGATCGATCCGGATTTTTCGGCTCGATCTCGTGGCCACTCGCCCGAATCACGAAATCGGTCTATCTCGTCGACCAGACGCCGGTCCGCGTGGTCGGCACGCCGTTCGTACCCAACACCAATCCGCGCGAGCGATAGCGGGGTGTAACAATTCCGTCACCTTTCATCCGAAACTTGCACTTGTCCACAGAAGCTCCACGGAAGCTTATGTTGCGCTTCTTGATTCCGCCGAGCCCCTTTGCTGCTGTGGACGGGGGCCGAGGTGTCACATGAGTTGGCAAAGAGAACGTGACGCGCTACTTGCGCGGACGAGGGCGTTTGTTCAGTCGGTCGCTCTCAGGAGAGAGAATGTCGGGCCGCAGGTTCGCTCCGACGCCGGCAGACGTCATGTCGAAACTGAAGTCACAGCGCCCCGGAAGCTTGCCGAGCCGCCCGCGGGCAGCCTGCCGCCAGGCGTCCAGTTGGCGCGGCCGAAGATTCCGAGCGAAGTCCGACGCGAAATCCAGGACCGGGTCGAAAGCTTCCGCAAGCATCAGGAACGCTTCAACCGCGAGCGTGCGGAATATTTCAACGCGACACTGGCAAGGCTACGCGCCGCCATCGACGAAGCCGGGCCACCGCCGCTCGGCAAATAGCGACCGCGGCGTCACAGGCCGCCGATCTTTCTCAATCGGCTACAGCCAGGCGCATACCAGCATGACGTTGGCCGCGCAGGCCGCCAGCAGCGCGACTGACAGCGTCAGGTTTATCCGCTCGCAGGAGGTATGCAGCGTCGTTCCCATGCCTGCGATTTTCCGGCGATTCTACTTGGTGAGTCCCGAGGATTCTTTTTTTCCAGATTCAGGACTCGTTAAGGACTCAAGCTGCTCCGCAAAGCGGCCCGAAACGGCCCGATTTTACCCATCACCTGCCCGTGAAGCAGGAAGCGGCAGGCAAAGTTGAAACCCCAGCCGATCCTCGGCGTTGACAGCGTGATCGGAGCCATCGCAATGCCATATGCGCTGTTTTGTAACGACGCCAGGTTGAGCAAGGCCTACCCGACCGAGGCCGACGTCTGGAAGGAGGCGCGAAAGAGCGGCCTCGTGGTCGATATCGCCTCGGGCGAGCAAATGCCGGCGCCGCGCCCGGTGCTGGAAAACGACTATGAGATCAGGCCGTGTCGGCCGGACCCCCATGAAGACCCCGCCAGGAACAAGGCCGAGGCCGAGCGTCAGGCCCTGATCGACCTGGAGTTCAGCTACTAGGCGTCCGCCGTCGGAGACCTAGTGGTCGTTCACTAGGGCGTGGCCGTCGCCAGCGACGCCTGCGAGGACGAGAGCACCACGCACACTTTCTTACGGTGCAGGCCGCGGATCGCGCCGGTGACCTTGAGCACCTTGCCGACAGGACATGAAACATCCTGCACAAAGGCAACTTCATAAGGCGCAAGGACGAGGGGCTCGGATTTCAGGATGGTTTGGGCGGCGCATGGCAACGCGGCCGCAGAAAAGATCAGCACCGCCCCCCAAATACGCATCTTCGTTGTCCACCCGCACCAGCAGCCGGTCGCAACATAATAGCCGAATCGCGTGACAAGTTCCGGGCGCGGGACGAAATTATTTTTTTTCGCAGGAAACCAGCGGCGCCTGCCGTCGAGCTTCGCATCCAAAACAAAAGGCCGGCGCGTAGCCGGCCTTTTCCAGTTGCTAGTGGCGCGGATTTCACATTCGCTAGCCGGGCTCGCGTCAATATTTGGCGGCGGCCGGGCCACCCCAGCCGAAGCGGTAGTTCACGCCCACCTTGACGGTATGATCGTCGTCGCGGAAGCGGGAGCCAATGATCGGGGCCGGCCCGCCGGTGAAGGTGGTGGTGCCGAAATTGTAATA
>JBATYU010000705.1:0-2238 GCA_049674245.1 Bradyrhizobium sp.
ACAAACGCGGAACGCGTTTGCGCGGAGATCATGCTCAAACAAAAAGATAGAGCGGATGACGATTCGAAGAAAAGTCATCCCGCTCTAGGCCCGGAACTGCCGGCGGTACACGCCTTTCTCGCGAAAGATCTCATTGGTGAGATCGTGCGCCCGCTGCGTCTCCTCGTCGGTGAACGCCCCCGTGCGTGCGACCCAGTTCTCCCTCTTGACCGGGAAGCATTGCGCGACCGGGGTGCCCTTCGGCAGCACGCCGTTGAAATTCGTATCGTGCCAGCGTGCCGGGAAATGAATCCAGGCGTCGTGGTAGCGGTCGCAATCGACGAGGCCAGTCAGTGTGGTGAAAGGCAGGTCGAAACGATTGGCCGGATGGGTGAACAGCAGCGAGTAGCCGTCCGGCGCCTCGATCGTCCAGAGATTGTGGAATTTGATCAGGAACCGGTCGGCATCGAACAATGGCGTGCCGGTGACCTGGCTGGAATCGTGCAATCCGATCGGCGAGCGCACGAATCCTGATTCTCCGCCCGGCGGTAGGTCGTGATCCCAGGTGAATTCGCCGTTCTCGACCTTCACGTCACAGATCAGCGGAATCAAGAAGCCGTAGGTCATGGCGTCGACGAACGGCGGACAACGTTTGACCGTGTCGTGTTCACGGGAAATGAGCGCGTTAAACGTCTGCGCCGGCATGGCCTTGAACCAGGCCGGCATTCCGAGCGACGCCGGCACCGGTGGCGGCAGTAGCCCGTCCAATTCCCTAGGGCACCGGAACGTCAGCGTCATCAGATTTTCTTGTTGGGACATCGCGTCTGCTGGCCTTTATCAAATATTCGGATGCCCGTGCCCTGGCCTGAAGGCCTTTGCACGAGGAAAAGTCGCACTCGGCTGCCCTCCGGCAAGGCGCGAGCCATTCCGGAGGTCAGTTGGGCTGTTTCCGTCGTGTTCTGGTGTTTTGGTCGGAGCGAGAGGATTTGAACCTCCGACCCCTAGTCTCCCAGGGCGATGTGCTTGATCACTCATTCTTTCGTATTTCCAACTCGTTGGGTGATTTCACTCACTGGATTTCGGGACTTTCTTCGGGACTTCTGGACGAGATCCACCGCCGCAGCCACCTCCTCATCCAACACATGCGCGTATTTGACGGTCGTCTTGATATTCCGATGATTAAGCACCTTCTGCGCAATCTTCAGGTTGCCAGTCTCCCTCAGGACCTTTGTCCCGAGGTCGTGGCGGAAGTCGTGGTAGCGGAAGCCGAATACCTGAGCCTTGGCCCTCAGGCGCTTCCACGCCGTTTTCAGGCCGCTGTAGGTGATCGGGTAGCGTTGGCCCTTGATCAGGCCTTGGGTCTTTCGGGTACGAGCGGCGACGTAGGTAAACACTATCGTGTCATGATGGCCCCGTAGCGGCCAAAGGATTTCACGGATCGTGTCGGTTATCGGCACCGTCTCTAGCCTGCCAAATTTACCCGGCTTCACAATCTGCTTCGTATCCCAATTCACCTCTGACCATTTCAGCCGGCATTCCTTGAGCCGCAGCCCGGAGGCCTGAGTAAACTCCAGAATCGGCTTGTAGTCGTCGCGGGTAGCATCCTGCAGCCGATCGCCCTCGCCTTCCTGTAGCTCCCGAACGCGCTCTTCGGGTTCCCTGAGCCAATGGTTCTTCCAGTCCGGCTCTTGTTCAAATCGAATGCGCAACTTCCTCTTGGCGTAGGTGAACAGCTTCTTCAGGACTTCTGTTGTGCTGCGATTGACTGTAGCTGGCGCTACCAGCGGCGCGTCCGGGTTCTGCACCAGCTTACCCTTGATCTTCTTCTTCCAAGCGGCCTGCTGTCCGCGGCGCCACGCGACCAGTCTGGCAACATCGTTGTCGAAGATCTCGGTCATCATAGCGTTTGGCCCGAGATAGTTGACCAAGCGCTCGATATCGCGCCAAGTGGTGTCAGCGCCAACATGGTGCTGACCAACTTCGTTCCAATATCGGCCGGCAACATAGTCTAACTGCGCCGAGACTGCAGACACCGCTATTTTGGTTTGTTGTTTCGCCCGGTCGCGCTCACCTCGTTCGAAAGCTTCAGCTTCTCTCTTGTTCGTGCATCCCGTAGATCCGTGAAAACGACCAAAGCCATCGACGCAGGAAGCCCAGCAGGCGCAGATTCAGCCGTTACCGAACGACGAGCCGATCCACTGCCTTCTTCAAGATGATTCACTAGTACTCAAGGTGAGTGTCGAAACCGATAGATTACTT
>JBATYU010000706.1:0-14064 GCA_049674245.1 Bradyrhizobium sp.
TCCTCTCATGAACCCCATCAGGCGACGGCCCTGCGCCGATCCCGCACAGAAGCAAGTGCCCGGCGAGTGGATGACGCAAAAAAGGGATTGACTCTTCGAGGCCCGTTACAGAAGCCTCGCGTGCGAAATATTGGAAGCACACGTCCATCGCATCCCGCACCCAACGTCCGTGACGATCGCGATACGCGTTGCGACGGCGCAAGATCGCCGTCGCGCGTATGCTTCTTCACGCGTGCGCCCCAAAGAGGTCGCACCAAACCTATCCGCGACCCACCAAGGTCGAGATTGCGCCCAAGCGCCCAAATCCGGCGATAGATTGCGCCATCCTGGAATAGCAGCAGACCCGCATAAGGCCGAAGCAGCCATCAAGCAGCGGTGCGCCGCTGGTCTCGCTCCGCCCTCGTGAGCCCGCCACGCCCGTATGAGTCGTGACTGAATTCACGAATGGTGATGTAGGTTTCCTCGCGCACCTCACGCCCCAACACCGTGCGAAGCAACGCCGTCATCTCGGTCATAAATCGTGCCTTCTCATCAGGCGTATTGGTACCCAAGCCGATGGTGACCTCGACCTGCGCGGCGATCGGCACCTGAGCACGGGCGATACTCCAGCCGCCTTGATGGATCTGCTCGACCAGGACGGACGTACCTTCGATTGGTTTGCGCATGGTCCCGGTCATCAGATCCGTCGTGCCTTCTTGCAGGCGATGGATCTGGTCGAGCGTCAATGTGGGGCCAATAACAGTTATGCGGATGAACGGCATCGGATACCTCATGCGTGGGACTGAATAGGGGCTTGCCACGAGCCTGGTTCGGCTACCAAGCGTTGCGGTTGATCAGCGCAGCCGCGTCCCCATTATTTTCGCCGATAACGCCTGGCCCGCCGGTCGTGGGATGCGGGACAATAAATTTAGACTCGTCACCGGTGACCATGAAAGGCAATGTCAACTCGCTTCCCTCCCAGTTCGAGAACGTGGCATGCTCAACGTACAGCGTGACGGTGTGATCGCGTTCGTTGATTTTGTATTTGCCAAAGTGGCAATTGCTCCCCTGAACCGCCGCCCTGTATTCCTCCGCCGTCCCTTTGCCTTTGTCGTTGGCGGCGAACTTTGGGCGGCCATCGCTCATGATTTCCAGCGCGTAGTGTCCGGTGGTGTCGAATACCAAAAGTCCGTGTGGATTGGGCCCGTAGAGATGAGTTCTGGTTCCGTCGGGAAGGACGTTGTCAACAAGGACCGGCTTCCATGTCCCAACCAAATCCGGAAGCGTTTGCTGACTCAAAGCTGCGCCCGCAGGCAGCATGGACATTGTTGCGAACAGCACAATTTCTGCAAGACGTGACATCGGGGTATCTCCCATCCAAATCCCGTTGCTTCCTAGACCCTTCAGCAAGACGCATGACGGCCGTCCCGATCGCATTTGCAACCGAGTCAGGCGCGCCAGAACCGCTTGTGCGCTTCATAAAGAGCGTCATAACGCGTCAAACCCATATCGCGCAGCGACCTCTCATCCGCTGCGAGCAGCGTCTGTCGATCGCACGAACGGCGCCGCCATAGATCGAGCACCGCGAGCAATCCGCCGCGCCTAGAGTTTGATGCAACGTTTCTTGGCAAGTTTGCTGCGCCATCGTGATTCTCCGATTGATCCACGTAGCCGTAAGACCGGAGCTGCCATCAGGTGCCGGTGGCGTAGAGCGAGCCGATGTCTGCGATCGTCGGTGCGGCCACCGCGATGATTGCTGCTTCAACAATCAGCACCGCCAAGAAGAGAGCCGCGGCTATCAATAGTCTCCGATCGACGCCCGCACGTGCTGGCAGGACCCGATTCGAGGTCCTCGTGGTCCACCCCGAAGGCGTAGAATGTGGTGTACAATGCGGTGAGGTCATTCCGAGCTCCCTGTGAGGACGAGTAGATGGAGCTGATGTAGCGCCTGAGGCTCGTCGAATAATCAGGCCTGCAATGATGTTATATATCACTGCGGGTGATAAGGTGTGGCCATGCAAGACCTGCGGACTTTGGCGATTTTCGTGAAAGTGGCCGAGCGGCTCAGTTTTGTGCGAGCGGCGGCCGAATTGGGCATTACGCAGTCGGGGGTAAGCAACGCCATCACCCGGCTCGAGCAGCAACTGGCAACGCGGCTGCTGGCGCGCACCACGCGCCGCGTCAAGTTGACCGAAAACGGCGCTGCATTTTTCGAGCGCTGCCGTCAGGCCTTGGCCGAGATCGAGGAAGCAGAGCTCGTCCTAAAGGATGCTCAACTCAAGCCGTCTGGAATACTGCGAATTGATGTGCCGGTGTCGTTTGGCCGACTTAAAATTGTGCCTCTGCTCGGGGCCTTTCAGGCGCAATATCCGGATATCACTCTTCGCGTGACCTTTACGGATCGATTTGTCGATCTCATCGAAGAAAGCATCGACGTTGGCGTGCGGTTTGGTGTCCTCAAGGATTCAAGTCTCGTTGCGCGTCGACTAGCTGAAACGCACTTCAGCGTTGTCGGCGCTCCGCGGTACTTCGAGAAATATGGGCGTCCGAAACGACCTGAAGAGCTGAACGGACACAAGTGCCTGACCTTTACGTTGCGCGACACGCGGTTGCCGCGCGATTGGCGTTTTGTCCACGCCGACGAGGAGGCAAGCTTCACCCCGAAAGGTAGCATGAGTTTCAGCGACGGCGCGGCATTGTGCGAGGCCGCCTGCGCAGGATATGGCCTTGCGCAACTTCGCGACTATTATATCGATGCCCTCGTCGCGCGCCGTGAGCTCGTCGTCGTCTTGGACAAGTTCAAGCCGAAGGCTGATCCCATCTGGCTGGTCTATCCCCATACGCGCCACCTCACACCGAAGGTTCGTGTGTTCGTTGATTACATGGTTGCTCGATTCAGATCGTCTCCTGTTCGCGTAATGCGTTCGCGAAGGTCATGAGCCTCGCGCTCGAAATCCCCGCCGCTACCAAGAGCATCGTTCCACAGCCGGCGTTTCCGTCGGGCAAATCCCTTGCCGGCGCGGAACAGCGGCAGAGTCATTTCCTTCAGTGCGAGCTAGCGGAGTGGATTTGACATTCGCTACCCATCCAACCGCGGCTCGCAAGGCGAATGTCAAATCCAAACTCCACTGGAAACATTTATTTGCTAGTGGTCCTTCGATTCTAACATTCGCAAAGACGCCTGCTGCAACGGGACGCGAATGTTAGAATCGGACCACTAGAACCGCTCCCTGGTTCGGCTCTGCCGCTCTCGACGGCGCGAATCGCCGCCGCGCCAAAGCTATCCGCGAATTCACCAGGGATCACGGAGCCTCGGATGAGAAGCCCCCATATCGGGATTGACGCTCGAGTCTGAAAATTCCCGATCGGATATTTTTTTTAGATTTTACTTCACAGAAGCGACCGGATCGGTCGCGCGAAGCACGCGCACGTCGCTCAAAAAGCCTCACGCCTTTCTTGTGGCAGGTCGGTAACAGGATTTCGTGCACCTGCTTGCTAGGGAGCCGGTGCGCATGAGCGATTTTTCGAAATCGAGTTTCGCGACCGCGCATCGAAATCATGGACCAACATCGGATGTGAGGAAGCAAATGAGGTTCAACAAAACGCTAATGGCGACAGCCGGCTTCGCGGCAGCGGCTTGCACGCCGGCCCATGCATACGAGGCCGGAGCGGCCGGTTGGGCGCAAAAACCTGGCATCACGCTCGGCGGCGGGACCGCGGCAGCTCCGCCGCCCGGGCTCTATATGATTGATCAGGTGTACACCTATCAGCCCAACCTGGTCGGGCCGGGCAATAGCGTGCTGAATCCGCACGGCGGCACGACCAGCGTGCCGTCGGCAGTTGCATCACCCGTCTTTGTCTGGGTACCGGGTTGGGAGTTTCTCGGCGCAACTTACAACGCGTCTTGGGCCATACCGGTGGGAATGTTCGCGGTCGGCAATCCGGTCAATGTCGAGGCGGCGGGCCTGATCAACTCCTTCATCGCGCCGGTGGAGTTGAGCTGGAAGCTTGGCGACAGCGGGTTTCATGTGAAGACCGGCCTTGGGATGTATGTGCCGGACGGCACCGTCAGCGGCGTCAACGGGCTTGGTAACGTCGGCAACGCGTGGTGGACCTTCATGCCCGAGTTCGTCGTTTCCTATTTGAAGGACGGCTGGAATCTGACGGCGAACATCTACGAAGAGTTCAACACCAGGAGCACCGTCACTCAGTATCGCAGTGGTGACATTCTCCACGCGGAGTTCACCGCCACCAAGACCATCGGCAAATGGACGTTCGGTCCGGTGGCTTACTATGTGGGCCAGGTGAGCGACGATACGTCCAGCGCATTCTATCGCGGAGCCATCAACGTCAACCGATACAATATCTGGGCAGCGGGCGCGGAACTGGGCTACAACTTCGGACCTGCGCAGTTGACGGTTTGGGCGCTCGACGAAGTTTCTGCGAATGCTTCCGGTGGGTCGCCGCAGTTACCCCCCGGGCCGCTCATCACCAAGGGCTTCTCGGCATTCGCGCAGCTCTCATACCGGCTTTGGGCTCCGGACGAACCGGTGGCAGCACCCAAGTCTCCGATCTATCACAAGTAGCCGGGGTTTCGGCCGCACCATGGTCCGCGACACGACCGGCTTCTGCTTGCATGCGGTACACAATGGCACGACGGGCAAATTACGCATGACGCGCATGCGCGATTTGCCTAGGCCGGGCAAATCAGCTGCCGGCGTGAAACAACGCCCGAGCGGCGGCGTGATAAGACCCAGATCTGGCGATGCTTGCCGCGCGCCGATCGGGCGACAGCTCATTGGATACAAGGTGGGCGCCGCCGCCGAAACCACGCGAGTAGCGGGCCGAGCAGACCGCGATGCATGATCACCACCACGATCACCGCGATTACCGCAATCGACACTGCTGCGTGCGACGACAGGTAGTAAAGGATCGCCCCATGCGCGGCGACGAAGACGCAGACCGCCGCAAGGATGATAAAACGGTGCACCAGCCATCGGCCTCTTGGTCTCATCATCCTAATCTGCTCCCTATGAAGACCGCGCTCAAGATCGATCTGGAGCGCTCGTGCGTGCAAATTGCAGGTCGCCAAAGCCGAGCGCGCCGTTGTCGATGATTGTCAAGCCTGCTTCGATCGCCGGGATCTATACCACGCAAAACCGCGCCGCGATGGGGCCAGACAACGACCGTCAGCGGCCCACGCTGAAAGAGTAGTTACCTTTCTCGCGATGGGTATCTTCGGATACGGCATGCCATTCGATCTTGTAGTTACCCGGTGGCAATTCCTCGCCAACCGGCACGACCAGCACATTCTTGTTGGCGGGATCGACCGCCGGTTTGCCCGTCGCGATCGGTTTTCCGGCTTGATCCCTCAACTCCACGCCGGAGAACTTCGCGATCACGGCTTCGCTGAACGTAAGCCGTATCTCGTGGGGCGACGTCGTTGCGGTCGACCCGGCGGCGGGCTCGGCCGATTGCAGATCCGCATGGGCGAACGCGGCGTTGCCCGACAGGCTCGCCACGACGATGGCAACAGCGGATATCGAGCTCACCTTCAACACGCTATTTTTCCTTCAATGCGTCGATCAGTTTGAAATCGGCGTCGGGATGCCCGCCCCATCGCATCTGCATGCCTAATATAGTTATTATGTGTTGACCCGAAGGCCTAAGCCCACGAAGTTGCGCCCGCCGTGGAAATTCCTTCTGAACTCCCCCCAGTTTCAACGTCGTTCATGCCCGACTCGCGCCGGGCCTGGGTGCGCCTTGCCGTAGCCGTGATGATCGGCTCGCTCGGCAGCGTCGGCATGTGGTCGGTGGTGGTGGCGCTGCCGGTGGTTCAGAACGAATTTGCAGTCACGCGCGGCACCGCCTCGCTGGCCTATACGATGGTGATGCTTGGCTTCGGCTCCGGCGGGGTCCTCACGGGCAAAATCACCGACCGCTACGGCATCGTCGCCGCGATCGGATTTGGCATCGGTATCCTCGGCCTCGGCTATCTCGGCGCCGGCCTGTCGTCGTCGATCTCGCAATTCATCCTGGTGAGTTTTGCCGTCGGCCTCGGCGCGTCGGCGACCTTCGGCCCCTTGATGGCGGAGGCCTCGCACTGGTTCGAGCGCTACCGGGGACTGGCCGTCGCAATCGCCGCGAGCGGCAACTATATCGGCGGTGCGATCTGGCCGCCGGTCGTCAATCTTGCGATCCAGTCGCTCGGCTGGCGCGCTGCCCACATCGCCGTCGGCATCTTCACCGCGGTCGCGATGGCGGCGGCACTGGTGGTGCTGCGGATGCTGATGGGGGCGGCCGAGCGGCGCAGCCATGTCAACGCGTCGCCGCGCGTCGACCTGCGGCTTTCGACCAATATGTTGACGGCGATCCTGTCGCTGGCAAGCATTGGCTGCTGCGTGGCGATGGCGATGCCGCAGGTTCATATCGTCGCCTATTGCGGCGATCTCGGCTATGGGGTTGCGCGCGGCGCGGAGATGCTGTCGCTGATGCTGGGCTTCGGCATCATAAGCCGCATCGGATCGGGATTCTTGGCCGACCGGATCGGCGGCATCCGCACGCTGTTGATCGGCTCGATCGCGCAAGCCACGGCGCTGTTGCTTTATGTCTTCTTCGACAGCCTCGCCTCGCTCTACGTCATCTCGGCGCTGTTCGGCCTGTTCCAGGGCGGCATCGTGCCGAGCTATGCCATCATCGTGCGCGAGGCGATGCCGGCGGCGGAAGCCGCCACCCGCCTCGGCATCGTGATCTTTGCATCCGTGCTCGGCATGTCGTTCGGGGGCTGGGTGTCCGGCGTGATTTTTGATGCCACCGGCTCCTATACGGCCGCCTTCATCAACGGGCTCGCCTGGAACGCGCTCAACATTTCCATCATGGTGGGACTGTTGCTCCGCGCCCGCGCGAATTCGGCCAACGCCGATACCGGCCTTGCGGCGAGAATGCGCGCAAGCTAGTCCGGCGTTGCCTGTTAGACCGCTTGGCCTGCCTTCAGCAGCACGCAGCCGACGATCTTCAGGCTGCCGTCGGCCTCCCGTTCCAGCGTGTAGAGCGCTTCCCAGGCTTCGCCATTGGCATCGACGATGTGAACGCGCTGCGCCACCTGGTCGCCTGCAACCCGCGCCTCGCCGAACTCAAAGCTCTTGTGGCGATAGACCGGCGCGTAGCCGTTCTGGACCATGAACATGAAGATGTCGGCCTGCGGAAACATCTCGCGGATTGCCGGCGCCGCAAAGGAATAGGCGGCTATTGCATCGTCGCGGCTGAACGCCTCGGCCTGGGAGCTGATCACGCCCTGGGCCGCGGCGACGTCGTCCGCGAGGGCAGGGGCGGGGAGGCCGAGCAGCAGCGTAAGAAGCAAGATGGCGGTGCGCATGAATAGGTTCCGTAGCGGCATCTCTTCGGAGCCACGACTTTAACAGGAAATCATTTCCGCATCTCGCGCAAATTCTGCTTCGGGACCGAGGTGCTTATGGCGGCGCCATCGTTTCTGCGACGCTGACGCCCGCGACCGTAAGTGCGAAGGTGGAGAGGCTCGCCTCTCGCAGTGCTTTCGGCGTGAGCAGACTGAGTTCGTCTCGCGGGCTAGCGAAGAACGCAAGCGCGGTCAGACTGGCCGCATGGGCCGGCCCCTGCATCTTATCGGGAATGGTGGCGCGCACGAGTGTCCGCGAGCCGGCGTTCGGAGCTCCGATCAAGGTCGGGCTTCCGACGAGGCCAAATGTCGGCAAGGCGAGAAAGCCTATCGGAAGGGCTTGCTCGCCGGTCAGGGTGACCGCCGCCTCGGCAAGACGCCGATCCTTTACAGCAAGGCTTGCGCCGAGCCGGGTGCCGACGCGCATTGGCGCCGCGGCCGCATGGTCGAGGCCGGGGTAGCTGCGCGTCATCCAGACCGAGCCCACTTTCTTGGGCCATCCTTGCATCCAACCCCGCGCCATCGAGGTGTCCTGATCGACATAGATGAAGGGACAGTAGAGTGCCGCGCCGGCGACATGCCCGCTGTCGGCTTCGATCAGGACGAAGAATTCCTTGTACTGGGCATAGACCGGGTCGACGAGTTCGTTCCCGTGATCGGTGCAGGCCTGCCACTCGCAAAAATGGCCGTAGGCTCGGCCTGTCGCTGCCCCAAACCCCTCCGGAAGCAGCGCCTGCGCGGTATTGCGCGCGACCTCGAACGCCAGCGACAGAATCTGCCCTGCGTAGTGCCAGGGCGGCGCATCGGCCAGCGAAGAGCGGCCGGTTGGTGTGTAAGGCGGTGTGAAGCCGGTCAGGACCATTTGGTTGTTCTTCACGATGAGAGCGAGCGAACGGTGCTCGTCGAATAGTGCTGGAAACTACGACAGGTACCGCGGGCAAGGCTTGCGAAGTGGTGTTCAAGGAACCCAGCAAGAGGTAAAAGCTACCCCCAAGATACATTTTCGAGGTAGATTTTGATGCAGAATGAGCTTGATGCGAGAGACTTGCGAATCCTCGGCGTGCTCCAGGCGGAGGGGCGCCTCACCAATCAGGAGCTTGCCGACAAGGCTGGGATGTCGACCTCGCCGTGTTGGCGACGAGTGAAGCGCCTGGAGGAGAGCGGCGTCATCAAAGGCTATCAGGCCGTGCTCGACCGGCGCAGCCTCGGCCTGGGCGTCCTTGCCTTCATCCGGGTCGGTATCGACAGCCACTCGGAAGCGGAGGCCAAGCGCTTCGAAAAGGACGTGCTCAAACTCGACGAAGTGGTCGCCTGTTATTCCATCGCGGGCGATGCCGACTTCCTGCTCCAGGTCGTGGCGCGAGACCTCGATGCCTATGCCGAGTTCGCCATGACGGTGGTGCGGCGACTTCCCCGCATCAAGGAAATGCAGACCACCTTCGTGCTCAAAGAGATCAAACCTATGCAGGGCCTGCCCATCCAGACGGGGCGCCCTAGAGCAGGATGACTTTTCTTCGAATCGTCATCCCGCTCCATCTTTCTGATTGAGCATGATCTTTTTCGGAAAACCGGTGTCCACTTTTCCGGATCATGCTCTAATGTCCCGAATCCGAAGTTCGCATCAGGCCGGCGGGCAACCGGCCATCAGCGCATGACGAGTTGAATCGAGGTTGCGCCCGGCTCCTCGAAATAGCCGAAGAAGCGCTCGACCTCATCGACAGAACCACCGGTGAGCTGAACGCCGCCCCGATCGATGCCGTCACGCCAGGCAAGCTGCCCGGTTCGAATCTGGTCGAGCGCCCGCTTGTCCAGACTGATCGCGAAATCCGCCTTGTCGGGTGCGTGATGTTCGATCTCGGCAACGCCGCGACGCAGCCTGATGCCGTAACTATGATCGCTGTCGGAAAGATGGAACCCGACTGTCATGGTGACGTCGCAGGTCTCCTCGGCCTTGAGCCGTGTCGGAAGGCCGTCGATGAAGGTCGACGCCGGGAGAGCGGCGATCAGGCCGGGCGCGCCGAGCCCGGCTTTGGCTGTCACGCGACGGATCGCGGGCGGGCCGATCCGTTCAAGCTCGCGCGCGCCGGAGAGATACCAGTTCCGCCAGATCGCGTTGATCTGAGCATAGCCTTGCTTGCGGAATGAGGCGGCTTTGATGCGACGGGCCGCCGCATCATCGCGATCAATGCGGATCAGCAGCGTCGCGAGCTCCGCCGCCCATTGTGGATCGTCATCGGACAGCGCGTTCTCTGCAACTTCGATCACCCGGCTTACGCGGCGGCGCGGGCCCGGCTCAGCTTGCCCCGCCGTCGCGAAGACGGCGGGATGCGCATCAGGCCTGCTGCTTGGCCATATTGATGATCCTGGGCTGAGTATATTCCTCCAGGCCAGCGTGGCCCAGTTCGGTTCCGATGCCGGACTGCTTGTCGCCCCTGAAGGGAATGTCGGGCTGCAGGTTGAGATGCCTGTTGATCCAGACCGTGCCCGAATTGATTTGCGAGGCCACGGCGAAGGCCCGCTCGGGATTCTTCGACCAGACGCTGCCGCCGAGCCCGAACTCCGTATCGTTCGCGCGCGCGATGGCGTCTTCGACCTTGGCATAGCGCAGCACCGGCAGTATTGGGCCGAACTGCTCCTCCCTGACCAATCGCGTATCGTCGCCAATGTCGCGAACAATCGTCGGTTCGACGAAATAGCCCTTGCGCTGCAGGACATTGCCGCCCGCAACGATGACGCCGTCCTGTTTGGCATCCTTCAGGAAGCCCTTCACCCTCTCGAAATGCGCCTTATTCTGCAGCGGCCCGATCTGAGCTCCGGGCTTGGCGCCGTCATCGACGACAGCCTCGCGGGCCAGCCGCCCGAGTTCCTCGCAGAATTCGTCATATTGCGAATCATGAACGTAGAGGCGCTTGATCACGACGCAGCCTTGGCCGGAATTGAAGGTTGCGCCGGCGAACAGCTCGGGCGCTATTTCCTTTGGATTGACATCGTCGAGCACAATGGCGGCGTCGTTGCCGCCGAGCTCCAGCGTGAGGCGCTTGAGCGTGCCGGCCGCGCTTTCCATGACTTTCCTGCCGGTCGCAGTCGAGCCCGTGAATGCGACTTTGGCGACGTCCGGATGGCTGGTGAGCGCGTCCCCAAGATCGTTGGCGTCGACAATGACGTTGATCACCCCGGGGGGCAGAATATCGGCACACAGCTCACCCAGTTTAAGCGCCGCCAGCGGGGTCGTCGCCGCCGGCTTGGCGACAACGGTGTTGCCGGCAAGCAGCGCCGGCGCGATCTTCGCGGCTAGAAGGATCATCGGCACGTTCCACGCCGATATCGCTCCGACCACGCCGAGCGGCATGGGTTGCTCGATGATCTTCTGGGACGCATCCTCCTTCAGGATCCGTGGCGCCAGCTCGAGACCCGCATAATAGCGCATCGTGGCCACGACGGCCGCCATTTCGGACACCGCCTGCGCGATCGGCTTGCCATTTTCCGCCGTCAGGATTTCCGCAAACTCGGCCTGACGCACTTCAACCGCATCAGCGAGCCTCGCCAGCAGCGCGCCGCGGTCGCGCACGGGCGTCTCCGACCACCGCGGAAAGGCCGCTTTGGCCGCGGCGACGGCCTGTTCGAGTTGCGCGCGGTCTGCCCTGGGCGCCACGGCAACCACTTCCTCCGTCGCCGGGTTGACCACATTCAGCGCCACCGCGCCAGACACCAACTTCCCATCGATCAAAAGCCTGTAGTCGCTCATCTGTTCATCCTCCAATTCGCGGCAGGGACCGCCGGGAACCATTCCAGGCGCGCCCGCCTTCAGCTGGTGTGCTGTTATGGGGAGGGGTGATGAGGGGTTGAACGGGACTCGAGCTCATATCGGCTCGTACTTTTCATATGAACCAAGCCGGTGAGAAGATGCATGACGAGCGGCCCTGGGACTAGCTCCGGCCTTATCTCGACCCTCTTCCGAAGGATGCGACACGATGACCATGATTTCTGCGAAAAGCGATCTAGTGACCCTGATCAATGTGTTCGCGGTTGAACCGGCAAACCAGCGACGGCTCGTTGAACTTCTAACCGAAGCCACGGAGGTTTCAGTGCGTCGGGCGCCTGGCTTTGTCTCTGCCAGCCTCCATCGCAGCACTGACGGGACGAAGGTCACGATGTATGCACAATGGCGGAGCATCGATGATTATCAGGCGATGCGTCAGGATCCTGCCCCACTTCCGTTTTTTCAGGAAGCGCTCACGATCGCCAGGTTTGAACCCGGCGTCTACGAGGTCGTGCGAACCTTCACACCCGCCGGCGAACCGAATTGAAGCGACCCGCCAAGGGTGAGGGCTTCGCCGTCGATGCCAGCGTGATGGAAGCGAATGCCAACCGATACCGCGGCGGACACCAGGCGGGATCGCGTGGGCTGAACCCGAACGCCGGACGCGTTCAGCCAAAGGGCGGGGAGACAATGAGAGTTTTAAATTGGGTTCAGTAACTCTTTGATATCATTTGGTGGGCCCGGCAGGTGAGTACCAATGAGGCCGGGCGGCATCCCGGCGCGTTCGGAAATCGTGATCGCTGGATTGATGTTACGTCAGCCTGCCGTGAGCGTCACAGAAACAGGGCAATTGTGTCGGAAAAAAAGGCGGTCCGAAGAATGCGCTTGCCAATGTCCTGCGAGTTGGTTTTTAATATCCCCAATAAAAATAAAATTCGCAGAGGCGAATATGGGGTCGGGAACGCGGGCGGCACAAGGCGGAGATCCTTCTCCGATAGCACCTCTCGGTCGCAAGAAACCTCTCGGTCGCAAGACATCAGCCTTTCCCAAAACGCTCCGGATTGAGACGGTCGCAAGTACGGGCCTGTTGGCGCGCGCTGTGGCGGTCCCATTGCGATTTCCACGTCTGAAAGTCATCCAGTAAAAGAAACGTCACAATAGGGAGGAAAGCAATGTGCTGCAGGTTCAAGTCGAGTGTTCTGTACGCGGTATCAGGTGCTGCGGCTCTGATCGGTGCCTTCGTGCTCGGTGCAACTGGCGCTCAAGCAGCTAGCTGCAGCGGCCTGGCCGCACTGTCCATGTCGCTGCCGAACGTCACGATCACGACGGCACAGTCGGTTCCGGCCGGCACGTTCACCGCACCCAGTGGTCAGGTCTTCAACAATCTTCCGGCATTCTGCCGCGTGGTGGCGGTCGCGACACCGACCAGCCAGTCGCAGATCAATTTCGAGGTCTGGATGCCGTCGGACGGGAGCTGGAACGGCAAGTTCCAAGGCGAGGGATCGGGCGGATCGGCGGGAGCGATCAGCTTCTTCGCCATGGGGCCGGCGCTCGTACGCGGATACGCGACCATGTCGAACGACAACGGCCACACGGGAGGCGTGTGGACGTTCGCGCAGTTTCCCGAGAAGGTCGTCGACTTCGGCCATCGCGCGCAGCACGTCACCACCGTCGCCGGCAAGGCGATCGTCCAGGCGTTCTACGGCACCGCTGCGAAGCACTCCTACTTCTACGCCTGCTCGCAGGGCGGCCATCATGCGCTCATGGAGGCGCAGCGCTATCCCGAGGACTACGACGGGATTATCGCCGGCGACCCCGCCAATGACTGGACGCACCTGATGTTCGCCGAGCTCTGGGCCGGCGTGAACACGAGCGTCAAGGGACCAAGCTTCGATCTACCCCAGGCCAAGCTCGACCTGGTCACTTCCGCAGCACTCGCCCAGTGCAAGGGGCAGGATGGCAGCCCGCGGTCGGATGCCTTCCTCACTGATCCGCTCGACTGTCATTTCGATCCGAAGGTGCTGCTCTGCAAGTCGGGGGATGCACCCACCTGCCTGACGGGGGATCAGCTCACGGCCGTGGAAGCGCTCTACCAAGGCCCGGTGAATCCGGTGACCCACAAGCAGATCTTCCCCGGCTTCGCGCGGGGAAGCGAGACATTCTGGCGGCAAGTGTTGGTCGGCTTGTCCATTCCGGGCGGCAGCTCGGCATCCTTCTTCCGTGACGGCGTGTTCCCGGGGCTTGCGAACTTCAACGACATCAACTTCAGCAGCGACGTGGCGCTCACCGACAACAAGGCGGCCGGCAGCGGCGAGACCTGGGCACAGGCGCTCGATGCCAACAATGCCGACCTCGGGGAGTTCCGCGAACGGGGCGGAAAGCTGATCATGTATCACGGCTTTGCCGACCCGTTCATCACGCCGCTCATTAGCCTCTACTACTACACGGCCGTCATGGACCAGATGCGGGGCGACCACGACGGTCGGCACGGCGACGATCGTTTCGGCGAGGGCGCGGGTGGCGAGACGCAGAATTTCGCCCGTCTGTTCATGGTTCCCGGCATGAACCACTGCGCCGGCGGGCCGGGCCCGAACAATTTCGGCGGCTACGCGCAGACGCCTGGCGTGCCGCAGGATCCGCAGCACGACGTGCTCAGCGCGCTCGAGCAATGGGTCGAGAAGGGTGTCGCGCCGGACAAGATCATCGGCACCAAGTTCGTGAACGACAATCCTGCTAACGGCATAGCCTTCACGCGCCCGCTCTGTCCCTATCCGCAGGGCGCGCGCTTGGTGGGCCACAACGTCAACGACGCCGCTAGCTTCGCGTGCGTGCGGGACGAGCATGACCGGATCGGGCCGGTATTCACCGATTTCGACGACGACCGGAATCTCGATTGAGCTCGCACCGGGCC
>JBATYU010000707.1:0-1950 GCA_049674245.1 Bradyrhizobium sp.
GCCTCCGGCAGGGGAGCTGACGGAGGCCGCGTTTTACATCGCATCGCGTCTTAAGGCCGCGAATAGCGATGTGGGAGCTCTCAAAAGATTCCTAGAACGGCAGCAGCACGTCCATCACCTGCGAGCCGTAGCGCGGCTGCTGCACATCGTTGATCTGGCCTCTCCCGCCATAGGCGATGCGGGCCTGCGCGATCTTGCTCGAATCGATGGTGTTGTCGCTCTGGATGTCTTCGGGGCGCACGATGCCGGCGACAATCAGCTCGCGGATCTCGAAGTTGACGCGGATCTCCTGCTTGCCCTCGACCACCAGGTTGCCGTTCGGCAATACCTGCGTCACCACCGCGGCGACGTTGGTCTGCAAGGTTTCCTGGCGCTGGATCGTGCCCTTGCCGTCGTAGGAAGAGGTCGAGTCGGTGGTCAGGATGCGGCCGGGCAGCACCTTTTGCGCCTGCGCGCCGAGCGTCTTGGAGCCGACAAAGTCAGTGATCCCTGAATCGTCCTTGGCGGCGCGGCTGCGCTGGGTCTCGTTGGCGAAGTCCGCATGGTCGGTGATGTTGACGGTCACCGTCAGCACGTCGCCGACCTGGTGGGCGCGCTGGTCCTTGAAGAAGGAGCGCGAGCCGTTGCGCCACAACGAGTTGGCGTTATACGACACCGTCTCCGGCTTCGGCATCGGCATCTGCACCGGCTTGTAGCCGGGCTGCGCGGTCGGATCTTCGATCGCATTCAGTTTCGGCTTCTCGCCGATCTGCGACAGCCGGTCGATCGACGAACAGCCGCCTGCGGCGCTCACGGCCGCCATCAACGCAGCCGTGAGAGCGATGCGCTTACGAGCGGACTTGAAACCCGACTTGTTACTAGAGCCTTTTCCGTTCCGATTGAATCGGAACGGAGGCTCTCTTTCTTGTTTTGACGCGTTTTCTTCACGCGAACCGGTATCCACCCCGGATCGCGTCCGGGGCAGGCTTTCGCTGGAAAACGCTTTAGATCTGCACATGAACATTACTCGGTTGGAGTTTGCGAAGCGTTTTGAGCGGCGACGGAAACCGCGGCCGGCGTTTCTTCCGGCGCGATCGAGGCGGTGTTGTCGGTTGCGGGCGGGCGGGGGGTGGCGACCTGGATCGCGACCTGGCCGCGGCCGATCACGGTGCCGGCCACGGTGCGCTTGCTTTGCAAATTGAGCACGTTCACCACATCGCCTTCGGTGCCGTTCTCCAGCGCCTTGCCGCGCACGGTGAGGTAGAGGCCCGCGCTCTCAAAGATCAGCGTGACGGTCTGGTCGCGCTGCACCAGATCGGGTTTGACGAGATCGGCGGTCTTGAGCGGCTGGCCGGCGCGGATCGCGCGGCGCATCTGCATGCCGAGCGCGCGGTCGCGGCTCGCCGCTTCGCCGGATATTTCGGACCTCGGGCGCCGTTCGACCGAAACGTCCGAGGATTTCAGGATGTCGCCGCGTTCGACGTCGCGCATCAAGACGGCGACCTCGACGGTCTCGATCGCAACACCGGTGAAGCGCAATTTTGCCGGCGCGGCAGCCCCTTCGTTCGCAATCTCGAAAGAGACATCGAAATGGCCGTTGCGGGAATCGAACCGGGACGCGACCATCTGCATGGCGCCGGTGTAGGAGGCCTCCAGGCGGACGTCCTGCATGTCGCGATCGAAGGTCAACTTGAGATTGGCCGCATTGCCAAGGCCGCCGCGATGTTCGATGGCGCGGGCGACCTGAAGCTCGATCTCCTTGGTCTCCACGGTGCGCGCCAGCCGCGTCACCGCGACCTCCTTGATGTCGCCGGTCGTAACCCCGATCACCTGGCGCGCGCGCAAGGCGCCGAGCACTTGCGCTGTTGGCAGCGAGCCGGTGGTGCCGAGATCGGGCGCGCGATAGATCGCGATTCCGCCCGCGGTGCCCGCATTGTCGACGACGTCGCCGATCCGCACCACGTCGCCGGT
>JBATYU010000708.1:0-1505 GCA_049674245.1 Bradyrhizobium sp.
GGTTTGGGAAGGTGTCCATGCCGAGGATCAACGTCCTGAGTATTCAGCGCATCAGCGCTGAAGATCGAGCGAAGATTGAGGCAGTCGATCCGGCGATCGAATTGACCGACGCCGGGGGCTGGTATGACGGGGAAATTCGCGAAACGTGGCCTGCCTTCACCTCGGCACGCTACCTGGCACCAGGCGCCACCGGCTCGGGGACCCGCGAGGAACGCGACTGCCTCCTTGCCGAAGCTGAAGTCATCCTTGGTGGCTGGCCATTTCCGCTCGATCTGCGAGCGAGGGCACCGAGGTTGAAATGGTTTCATCAACGCCCTGCTGGCGCCAGTAATCTGCTCATGGGCGATCTGTGGGGCAGCCGCGTGGTGGTGACAACCTCGCGAGGTTCGGGCAATACGCTGGCGATGGCTGAATACGCGCTGGCCGGTATTTTGCACTTTGCCAAGGGCTTGCACCGCGCGGCGGTCGATCGGGGTGCGGGCCTGTTCGACCATCGCGCATATCGACCGCTGATATTGGAAGGCAAGACTGCGTGCGTCGTGGGCGCCGGCGGAATCGGGCTCGATGTCGGTAAACTCTGCGCCGCCCTCGGCATGCGGGTCGTCGGCACCCGCCGCCACCCGCACCCAGACCGGCTCCTGCCTCCGGGATTCAGCGAGCTTGGCGGCGCCGGGGATCTCGATCGGTTCTTGCCGGAGAGCGATTTCGTGGTGATCTGCTGCCAATGGACACCGGAGACGACCCGTCTCTTCGACAAGGACCGCTTTGCAGCGATGAAGCCGGGGGGCGTGCTCATCAACGTCGCCCGGGGTGAGATCGTCGACGAGGAGGCCCTCGCCGACGCGCTCCAGCGCGATCATTTGCGCGGCGCAGCGCTCGATGTTTATGTCGGCGAATTCGAGCACACGCCGACGTCAAGGCTCTGGTCCGATCCCAGGGTACTGATCACGCCGCATATCTCGGCTGCCAGCGATCAGGACCGTCATGGCGCGATAGATCTCTTCTGCGACAATCTGCGCGCCTATCTCGAGGGCGGGTCGCTCCGGAACGTCATCGATTGGGAACGGGGCTATTAAAAGCTCGCCGGCGCCCCCGGGGGCCGGAATCGCCGCGCCGTGATCGGCCCCCGGCCCTTGTTCATTCGGCTGACGCGTGGCTCGGCTTTCACGCGCGCGATCGTCATGTGGCGCGATCTGCATCAGCGTCTCGCCCGCATCGAGGCGAGCCAAGTCGAACACGCGCCAGTGCCCGGCATAAAGCCGATGAAGCTTTGCTCAAGGTGGCGCGATGCGCGACCTCGCAAGGCCTCAAGGTTAGAACGCAACACCAAGGTCAGCCGCGTCGACGACATCCGATACGCCAATTGCTGGCGGTGATTCGGGAGCTGAACTGCCGCGCTGCCGTTCATTTCCTAATGGCCTACTGCAACGTGCGGCTGAGGCTGACCGTCTACTTTGCGCCAGAAGCGGCCCTCCCCGCCAAGTCGCACTTTGACCCAAATGTAT
>JBATYU010000709.1:0-2386 GCA_049674245.1 Bradyrhizobium sp.
AACAAGGCGGGGCAAAGTTAAGGGCAAGAAAATCTCGCACATTGCTGAAGGCGTTGCTCACCAATACGTCGAACGCTCATCCCGCGGGAACGCACCGGGCGTTAATATCGGCTTGCAACACAGCCGATCAAAGCGGGAATTGCGACCAGCGGAATGGGCCTCATGCTCATTTTTGCTCCGCGCGGCAAGCAAAATGCGGCTATGTCTCCGTTGGGTCAATCGCGACGGTTTGGCGTCGTCGCCGTTACTTCCGCTCTCCCCTGAAAGCCGACATTCATCGCCAGGTCCGGCATGTCTGTTTCGTGCCATAACCCGACATTTCGCTGTCTCAATCGAGCATCTCGTCAGCACGCAGCACCAGAGACAGCGGCACATCGATAGGCTGCTCAATCGGTACATCCACCGGTTTGCCGCCAAGCAGGATTTTGGCAGCTGACCGCGCCACTTGCCGGTAGATCGGTGGCAGCCTGGGGCCGCAGGGCTTGGGCTTAGAAAAATTCAACATGACGAATTACACTTTAAATGGCAGAGCGCCGTGTGTATCGATAATGGCTGACGTGAAGGGGTTAATCGCGGTATAGGCGATCTATCCCTCACCTCGGTGGACGCGCGACGAGATTATACGAAGCGGCGTAAAAGGTCGACCTTACCTCTCTCATTCCAGCTCCGGCACGGCCGGATAATGCGAGGGATTATCATGAAGAAATTTTCCGTTGTTGCGATGATCTTGACGCTTAATTTTGGCACGCCTTGTTTTGGTCAGGAGCAGTTGGAAGGGTTGACTAAGGACAAATCATCTCCCCCCGGCAACAAGCTTTATGAAGACAACCTTCACCTGCCGGACGACGCCAACAAGCTTTTCTTACCCGACGACGCCTATCTTCATTGGCCGCTGCCTGCGGGTGAAGAGGCTTACGCCAGCGTCGACGGCATGGCGATCAAGAAGGTCATTCCAGAAATCACCGCGATCTCGCGCAAGAGCCGGGACGACGGGAATCAGTTCTGGGGCAGGATCGCCGGCACGGTGTACGACCGAATGGTCCAGGATTGGGTAGAGCGACGATTTAATGCCATTGGACTCGAACAGGTGAGGCGGCAGGAGCTCGAAATGTCGCCTCTTTGGTACCCAAATTCCTGGGACGTCAGCTTCACCATTGGAGATTCGGTTACGCCCCTTAAGACCACTTTTCCGATTACCGATACCGTAGGTACCGGCGCGAACGCCATCGAGGCGCCAGCAATTTGGCTCGGCCTGGGCACGCCGGCAGATTTCAAGGACCGCGATGTTCGCGGCAAGGCGGTGGTTCTCTATAGTTCACCGACCCCCGGCGGCCGAGATCATACCG
Source organism: Bradyrhizobium sp. (assembly GCA_049674245.1). GTDB lineage: Bacteria > Pseudomonadota > Alphaproteobacteria > Rhizobiales > Xanthobacteraceae > Bradyrhizobium. The sequence continues at coordinate 1,347 of JBATYU010000709.1, forward strand.
CGCGGTGGAATGGGTCCATGCTGCGTGCCAACAAGGCGGGCGCGGCAATGGTATTCATCGTTATGGACATTCCGGGCAACGTAACTACCGAGCCCGAGGCCGGTCAGGGCACCACAGTGCCGACAATGACAATCAGCATGATGGAGGGCACCGCTATCCGTGAGGCGATCGAAGCTGGAAAAGACGTGACCCTGCGCGTGCGCGCGGACATCGAGAGAAAGCCCGGACTAAAGACTGCAAACGTCTGGGGCGTACTACCAGGCATGACTGACGAGAACATACTCATCATGGCCCATACCGACGCGATGTTCGATGGCGCGCTCGACAATGCTTCAGGTATCGCGATGCTGATGGAGATCGCGCGATATTACGCGGCGATACCAAAGGCGCAACGGCGCCGGACTATCACCTTCGTCACCACTCCGGACCACCATCATGGCGCGACGGGCGTAAAATGGATCAATCAAAACATGGGTGACTTCCTTGCAAAGACCGCGCTGATCGTTAATTGCGAGCACCCCTCGCAGACGCAGACCTATCGCCTCGGTGGCGGTCTCATGACTTCGACGACGACCAGCGCGCGCCGTTGGTTCGTCGGCGGCAGCGAAGCTCTCAGACGTGTGGTACTTGGCTCTTTTAAGACCTTTGGAGTTTCGGTCTATGCGCGTCCGGAAGGTCGCCCGGGCGGCGAGCTACAACACATCTTTAAACAGGCGCCCAGCTTCCACGTCATCGATCACATTTTTTATCACTCGGATGCTGACATCGAAGATCTGGTGCCAGCATGGGGCATCGAAGCGGTCACCCGTGCCTATCTGAAGATCATCGATAGTGTGAATCGGATGGAGATAAAGGATCTCGTTGCGACAAAAGCTACCGGCGAGCCCTCCCGATGAGATCAATCTCTTATCAACGGGAGCGAGGGAGCAAAATGTCGGCTCTGGGTGTGCGCCGTGACAAAGGCGGCGCTTTCCAGTGGGTGCAAGTCCCACCCGGCAAACGCTCCAGCCGGAAGCAACCGGAGCAGTCATGGAGGTAAC
>JBATYU010000710.1:0-10242 GCA_049674245.1 Bradyrhizobium sp.
GAATATCTCGCTTTGCCTGTCGGATCACCAAGATGCCCCCGCGCCATGGAAGCGCACTGCCGACTTCGTCTATATCCGGGGCCACGGCCCAGGGGGTCACTACAAGGGGCATTATCGTCCCGACACGCTCGCGGAATGGGCGCGGCGCATCAAGTCCTGGAAGCGGCAAGGATGCGACGTATTTATTTATTTCGACAATGATCAAAAGAGCGCAGCGCCAGCCGATGCAATGAAGCTGCGTCAGCTGCTGGCGTGAATTAGGGCGCCATGTTCGATTGAGCAGTGCTGCGCCGGCTAGCTTACTAAAGCAGCTCCAGGCGACGTTCAGCTCTGAAGCGCTGGTAGGCGTCGATGGCCTTGTTCGAGAGCAGAAGCTTGCGGCGCTCGCCGCGCCCGACCATTATCTCGAGGGCATCGAGCAGCACTCGCGACGCGACTTCGCGATTGCCAAGTTCGCCGGTGCGCTCAAGGTAATCCCAGGCGATCTGAAATGAATTCTCGACCAGTATCGGTAACGGCTCGTACATAGGAGAATAACGCCCTCTCGACGGGTCCGTTCCTGTTACTTCTCCAACGCGATGCCAAGTTTAACGTTTCTGTCCAGGCACTCTCGCCGTTTTCTTATCTTGCTCCGTCCTTGGTGGTCGCGGCGTTGGTTTGGGGACGCCCGCTTGTCCGCCGTGTTTGCCACCCTGGTCCTGCGCGCCTTCCAGATCATTTTCCTTGGACATCTCGAGTTCCTTCCGCACCGCAGCTGCCGAATTGCCGACCTTTTCGACAAGCTTGCGAAGCTGTTCCCGGCTGACCCCTAGTTCGCGGGCCCAGCACCTCGCTTCGCGCGGTTCATGCACGTTGATCTTGCTGCGATCTGGCACTTGCCGCTTTGTCAGATTGGTCATGCATCACCTCTGGTGGGCGCACAGCCTCACCGTCTGGGCTCGGGGTTTGAGGTGAGACCGTGCAGGTCACGATATCGAGTAGTGACCCAACGAAGAATTCCGCCGGCCCCACGGAAGTTCCTGCGCGCTTGTTTCGACAAATGGTCGCAGCGTTGGCGAACCATCGTCACGAAGCTCGCGCCTACCAGCCGCGCCCCAGCGAAATACGTCAGCCCAGCTATGAAACTTTTCGTCGAGCCACGATGTTTGAGACTCTGCGAAGCGCGTAATTCGGACGTTCAATGAAGTTGGAAGATCAAAGGCCGTGGACCGGGTCTGGAAAATCTTGAGAACGGCATTGGCTGGCTACGTCGCCCATGACGACATAAGCCGGGGCGCAGCCATCGCGTTTTATGCGGTAACCTCGCTAGCCCCCGTGCTACTGATCATCACCGCCATCGCCGGTCTCGCTTTCGGCGAAGATTCAGTCCGGGCTGCGATTTCGGCGGAGTTGAACGACCTCGTCGGCGGCCAGGGGGCGGACCTCGTCAAGTCCCTTCTTGCCAGCTCAACTGACCCGGCCGCCGGCACGGCGGCCACACTCGTCGGCATCGTCCTGCTGGTGGCGACCGCCTCAGGTGTCTTCGGCGAAATGCAGACCGCACTCAACACCATCTGGAACGTGAGGACTTCGGGCCAACCGTTTTATTCCTTAATCCGTACCCGTGCGGCAAGCCTCGGGCTGGTAGCTGCCCTCGGATTCCTGATGATCGTATCGCTCGCGGCCAGCACCGCTTTGTCGGCCATCGGACATTATCTTTCAGAGGCATTTCCGCTCGCTCAGCTTTTATTGGCGACACTCAACACCCTGGTTTCGCTCGCGCTCTTCACCCTGCTCTTCGGAGCCATTTACAGCATGCTGCCGGATGCCCCTATCGCGTGGCGCGATGTCGCAACCGGCGGCTTCGTCACCGCGGCGCTGTTTACAGTCGGCAAATCGCTGATCGGCTGGTACCTCGGCCGCGCCGCACCGAGCAGCGGCTACGGGGCAGCCGGCGCACTGATCGTCCTTCTGCTTTGGACCTACTACTCTTCCCAGATTTTCCTGTTCGGCGCCGAAATTACCAAAGCGATCGTCGACATGGAAAACGCCTCGAAGACAAACTGATTTGTTTTTGTGCTTTGCACGCATCCACGGCGGCGGCGGCGAAATTGTCACCGAGGCAATTAGAAGCTGAAACTCAAGGCCATACCCATGACGCAAAACGCCATTGCAGCCGTGGACGCCCAGCCGAGCCAATAGAGCCATCCTCGATAACTAGGTCACCCATGACCTTGCGCCTGCGCACCAGGATCATAAGCATTACCATGACCGGGGCCGCGAGACTGCCGTTGATAACGGCACTCCAATAAAGGGCTTTGATAGGGTCGAGAGCTGTGAAGTTGAGCGCGATGCCGAAGCCGCCTGAAAGCGCCACAACAGCATAGAAGGCAGCGGCCTGCTTGGGCTTGCGCGCCAGTCCGACAGGCCACTTCTTGCCTTCGCCGATGGCGTAGGCGGTTGAACCTGCCAACACCGGGATAGCCAGAAGTCCGGTTCCGACGATCCCGAGAGCAAACACCAATTCTGCAAATGCGCCGGCGACCGGCTTCAGCGCCTCAGCGGCCTGAGCGGACGATTGAACGTCTGTAATGCCCCGTGCGTGGAGCGTTGCGGCAGTCGTAATGATGATCGCAATCGCGATTAGATTCGAGAAGGCCATCCCGATCAATGTGTCGAACCTGATGCGTCGAAACTCGACTTCGTAATCGGAGCTGTCGTGTTTCAGCGGCTTCTTGTTGCTGTCGATCCGCTGCTCTTCGGCTTCCTGCGACGACTGCCAGATGAAAAGATAAGGAGATATGGTAGTTCCAAGTACCGCTACGAGGGTCGTAAGGAAAGCCGCGCTCCAAGTAATTTTTGGAATGATGAGCCCTTCGATCGCCTCTCTCCACGGCACCTGCACAACGGCAAGCGCGATAACATACGAAAATAGGCAAAGAGTCAGCCATTTCAAAATGGCGACGTAACGCTTGTAGTCGAAGAAGATCTGGGCGAGCACCGACAACATGCCGAAGAGGACAACATATAGGATGGCGGGTCCGCCGATCAGAAGCTTTGTGGCATCGGCCATGGCGCCGAGATCGGCCGCGATGTTGATCGTATTGGCGATAGAAAGGAGAACGATCAGAAACCAGATTGCCGGTGACGGGAAATTTCGGCAAACGTTGCCGGCGATGCCGTGTCCGGTAACTCGCCCGATGCGTCCCGAGATTTCCTGGATGGCGACCATCAACGGGTAACTCAGAAGCATGGTCCAGCCAATACCAAATCCGAGCTGCGCACCGGCCTGGCTGTACGTGCCGATTCCAGATGGATCGTCGTCGGATGCGCCGGTGATGAGTCCAGGACCTAAGCCGTCCAAAAAATCCCTTTTTGACGGCCTTATTGCTTGCCTCCCTATGCCTCCTTTCCATGGCAGTCGTCACACCGCGAGCCAATCGACACAGCTCCTCGGATTTAAAACGAGCAGGCTCAAGTCACCAAAGCCAATTTTTGGCGCAGAAACGAAAGGCCCGCCGAAGCGGGCCTCGAGAACGTCTATCGTGCTTTTCATGGGATTCATCGTCATGCCGCTTCTGCGTTGATCGCGGAGACCGCGATCTTGCTGAGCGTATCGTCTGTCTTCTTTTCCTCGGCGAGCGTTTGATCCAGCAGCTTTACGGCCTCGTTTATACCGAGCTTGTCGGCCCAAGACTTCAGCGTACCATAACGCGAGATCTCGTAGTGCTCTACGGCCTGTGCCGCAGCGAGCAGCCCCGCATCAAGTGCCGGCGCATCCTTGTACTCGTCCATGATCTCCTCGCCCTCGTCGAGAATGCCCTCGATCGCATCGCATTTCTTGCCGCGAGCAGGCTTTCCAAGAAGTTCGAAAATCCTTTCCAGGCGTTCGATGTGGCCTTCAGTTTCATCGTGGTGCTTCTCGAACGCGTTTCGAAGCTGATCGGAGCTGGCGGATTTCGCCATTTTAGGAAGAGATTTGTAGATTTGTTTTTCGGCGTAGTAGATATCTTTGAGCGTGTCGAGGAAGAGAGCGTTGAGGTTTTTTTCGGACATGAGCAGATCTCCAACTGGCATGGTTTTTATCGTCGTGACAACACGGCGCTGTGAAGTTGGTTCCTGGTCCAAGCGCGCCGGAGGAGACTCTCGGTGTCCAATAGCGCTCCGCTCGATCATCATGCGCTATACAGTACGCGGTGGCGTGCACTTTGGAACAGTTGGGCGCTCTGAAAGGTTCTACGTTTCTTTGGATGGAGAAATGCGATGGCGCGGAAGGCAAAGAAAAAGCGCAGGTACTCGAAAAGTTCGGGCAGCGACGTAAAGAACGAGATGCGCCGCTATAAGAAAGGAAAGGCAAAGAGCGGGCGCAGTGGCAGGGGCGGCAAGGTGAAGAGCCGAAAACAGGCGATCGCAATCGGCCTGTCGAAGGCCCGCAAGAAGGGAAAGAAGGTCCCGAAGAAGAAATCCTGAAGTTTTTTTCGATCTATGTCGATCTAGAGAAGATCGCGGCCCTCAAACAGTTCGGCTTTCATGCCCATGATTCCCGATGGCGAGCGACCGCTCGCGGGAGGACCTATTAAACTAGATTCCCGTGGCTAACACCCAGCAAACCAAAACCCCGCGGAAGCGGGGCTTTTTGTGCCTTGTGCGCGATGGCGCTTCTAGATCCGGCCCATCAACAGAAGGATGATGAGGATAACGACGAGCAAGCCTAGCCCGCCGCCGCCGTAATAGCCGGTCCCGTAAAACGGGCCGCCGCCGACGCCGCTGAACCCGCCCAGAAGGGCGATGATCAGGACAATCAGGATAATCGTGCCGATGCTCATCTTTGGCTGCCGTCAATGGTGCCAAAATAGAGCCAGGAGAAGAATGATTGGCAACGGTACGCCCAGCAGCCAAAGCAACGCACCTCTTCCGAAACCCATGGTGTGTCTCCTTCGTTGCAAAGAAGAAAGACGCTTTTGTCGAACATTGGTTCCTCGGGAACGTGGAGTAGGTTCATCCTTCCTCCTCCCGGCAGATGCGTTCGCGAGCAAAAGTTCAGGAACAAATGGCAACGGCTATGCTTCTCAGTCCATGGGCAGCAGCATTCGAACGAACGAGGAGGATCAGATGAAGAAACTCGCGATCGGACTTCTAGCGGGCGTTGGCGCGTTACTAGCAGGCAGCGCAAATGCCACTGACATCTATACGAACAGTGAATACAGGAGTTCCGATCTTGTGCAGCAAGTTCGTCTCATCTGTAACGAGGATGGCCAATGCTATCGGACCCGTGGTGGCCGCCGCATCATCGTGGAAGATTCGTATAATTATGCGCCGCGCGAGCGATACATCGAGCGCCGCGACTATCGTGATTGGGATGACGGTCCACGCGCAGGCGTCGGCATCCGTGCACCTGGCGTGAGCGTCGGGGTCGGCGTCGGCGGCGACCGCTGGTAGCACGGCCGATCGCTCAGCATGGCGATGGCAGCAAAGGGCTCGCCGACCATTTCGGCGGACCCTTGAGCCGAACCAAAGCCGTATCGGAAGACTAGCCAATCCTGCGCAGTCGACGCCTCAGCGTCCACATCGATACAGCCACTACTAGCCAGCCGATCGCGGCCGCGCAAAGTGATCCTGCGGACGATGCCGGCGCGAGCCACCAGACGCACAGGCCAAAAAAACCAAGAGCTATACTGCCCCATCCGGCTCCAGCGGCATCCGATGCCGCGGCTTGCTGGCCCCGCCGGGCCCCCTGCACGCCCTTTGCTTCCTTGCGCTCGCGCTCATGTTTTTCAATTAATGTGGCACTTGCGCAGAAGATCGCGGGAAACGCCAGGAACAAACCGCCCGTCGTCGGCCCACAGCGTTGGGCGACAGCGCCGACAAGAGCAGTGGTCAACCCGCCAAGTCCGAAGCGTATGATATGCTCGTACCAGCTGCTGTCTTTGAGGGCCGACCATTTGAAGTGAACAATCATAGATCAATCCAGCAGCGCGTATCTAAGGCCGAAGGCGACGGCGAACCAGGCAACTGCCGCCAGCAAGGTCGCCCGAAGCGCCGTCGTTCGAAACCGAATCAATAGTTGGCAGACCAGGAAGCTGTACGCGGCAAGCGCCGCCGAACCGATCACCATCGACCGGCCTTCCACCGCAGCGTAGTCGCCGCCTTGCTCTAAGAGCACGAGGCTAAGGGTCGCCAAAGCGACAGAAGGCGCCGCGCCGAACAGGCCTGCGACGCTTTTTGGACGCAATATGTCACCGAGCAACGCGAACGCTGAAACGACGATGCCGCCAGCTAGAAAGCGAATGATGTATTCCAAACCTTTCCTTTGTCGGACGCGCCATCGCTAAAAACCGCTTTGGACGCCGACTGGTTCCCCGGGGGCCTTCGCTCGCCCAGGACTTATTTTCCAAACGGCAGTTAGCTCGGTTCGATGGACAACACCGGTCTCAGGGAACTCTGCGCGCGGTCGCTTCTTGATAAACTGCAGTTAAGCCCGCGGATCAAAAGCTGACCATGATCGACGACCTCTGGTACAAAAACGCCGTCATCTATTGTCTATCCGTCGGCACCTATATGGATGCTAATGGCGATGGGATCGGTGATTTTAAAGGGCTTTTGCGGCGGCTAGATTATTTGCAGGGCCTCGGCATTACCACGATCTGGCTGATGCCGTTCCAGCCGTCACCCGGCAAGGACGACGGCTATGATATCTCTGACTATTATGGCGTCGATCCGCGGTACGGCACGCTCGGCGACTTTGTCGAATTCACCCATGGCTGCCGACAACGTGGCATCCGCGTCATCATCGATCTGGTCGTCAACCACACCTCGGACGCGCATCCATGGTTTCGCGAAGCGCGAGGCTCCAAAGATTCCCCATATCGCGACTGGTACGTCTGGGCTGACAAGCGCCCCGCGAATGCCGGCAAGGGCATGGTATTTCCCGGGGTGCAAAAATCGACGTGGACGCGGGACAAGGAAGCCGGCGCCTGGTATTTCCATCGCTTCTATGACTTCCAGCCCGACCTCAACACCTCGAATCCCCTCGTGCAGGCTGAGATCCTCAAGATCATGGGTTTCTGGATCCAGCTCGGGGTGTCCGGTTTTCGCATGGACGCCGTGCCGTTCGTGATCGCGACCAAGGGCGCCAAGGTGAGGAAGCCGGTCGAGCAATACGACATGCTGCGCTCGTTCCGCGAATTCCTGCAATGGCGCGAAGGCGACGCCATCATTCTCGCCGAAGCCAATGTGCTGCCTGAAACCGACATGGAATATTTCGGCCGCGACGGCGACCGCATGCAAATGATGTTCAATTTCCAAGTCAACCAGCATCTGTTCTATGCGCTGGCGTCGGCGGATTGCCGTCCGCTGGCCAAGGCACTCAGCGCGACCAGATCACGGCCGGCCACCGCGCAATGGGGGATGTTCCTGCGCAATCACGATGAACTCGATCTCGGCCGGCTGACCAGGGCGCAGCGGGACCTGGTGTTCAAGGCGTTCGGCCCCGACAAGGACATGCAGCTCTATGATCGCGGCATCCGCCGCCGGCTGGCACCGATGCTGGGCGGCGATCGGCGGCGCCTCGAATTGGCCTACAGCCTGATGTGCACGCTGCCGGGTACGCCGGTGATCCGTTATGGCGATGAAATCGCCATGGGCGACGATCTCAGCCTGCCCGAACGCAATTGCGCGCGCACGCCGATGCAATGGTCGACCGAGCCGCATGCCGGATTCACGGAGAGCGCCAGGCCCTGCGCGCCCGTGATCGACAAGGGGCCCTACGGCTACGAGCATGTCAACGTTGCCAAGCAGCGCCGTGATCCCAATTCCATGCTGAACTGGACCGAGCGCATCATCCGCATGCGCAAGGAAGTGCCCGAGATCGGCTGGGGCGACTTCAAGGTGATCGCGACGCGCGACCCGGCTGTTCTGATCATCCGCTATGACTGGCGCAACAATTCGGTGCTGTTCGTGCATAATCTCAGTGAACAGCCGCGCGAGGTGTCGTTTGCGGTGGGGCTTCCCGGCGAGGCCGCCAAGCTCTTAGTCAATCTGTTGTCTGAGGACCACAGCCGCGCCAACGAAAGCGGCAGACATGCGATGCTGCTGGAAGCTTATGGATACCGCTGGTATCGAGTCGGCGGCCTCGATTATCTCCTGAAGCGCAGCGACATCGACACCGATGCAACTGGCAAGACTAGTCACCCGGCCTGAGCGACTGATGCGCCGATGATCACGCCTTCATCGCCGCGCAAATCCAGCGAGCCATGAATTTTTTCGCCTTGTCTGTCGAGGAACGTTGAAAGCAGGATTTCGCCGCTCAGGCCTATCGCATCCGAGGCGATCGAGACGGGCTCCGCTCCCAGGTTCAGCGCGATCACGACCGGCTCGCTTTCGCACTGGCGTCGATAGAGCAACAGATCTCCTTCGGCCGCAATCGGCACATAGGAGCCGGACACAAGTTGCGGCAGTCTTTTTCTTAGACCGATAAGTGCCTTGTAGAGATTGAGAATCGATCGGGAGTCCGCCGCGAGATTGACCACGTTTTCGCGGTTGAAATCGTCTGACAAGGGCAGCCATGGCGCAGCCGTCGAGAAGCCCGCGTAAGACGAGGCGTCCCACTGCATCGGCGTCCGGCAGCCATCGCGACCGACGCCGATCCCCGGCACATTCTTCTCGAAGGGATCGCGCACCTGATCCGGTGCGATCGCGACCTGCTGCATACCGATTTCATCACCGTAATAGAGCGTCGGCGTTCCGCGCAGGGTCAACAGCAGCATCGCCGCGATGCGCGCCTGCGCCTTGCCGACCCGGCTTGCCACCCGCGGCCGGTCATGATTGCCGAGTACCCAATTCGGCCACGCGCCCGCCGGCAACGCAGCCTCATAATCGCGGATGATTTTCTCGATTGCTCGCGCGTTCCAGGGCACCAACAGTAGCGCAAAGTTGAATGGCAGATGCGCGCCCGCGAGATCCTTGCCGTAATAGGTGACGAGGCGTTCGAACGGAAGATAGATTTCGCCGATCAACACGCGGCAAAGGAACTCAAAGTCCGATAGCCAGTTGTTCGGTGGCCGGCCATTCGGCCCCGGATCACGCCAGATGTACCAGTCGCGTTTCGGATTGTCGCGCGAGCTCCGGCTTTCGACGAACCAAGGATGTTGGTCGGACGTGTGGTTGGGCACGAGATCGAGGATGATTTTGAGACCGGTTTGATGCGCTGCCTTTGTGAGCACGTCGAAATCTTCCATCGTGCCGAACACCGGATCGATTCCAGCATAATTTGAGATGTCGTAACCGAAGTCGGCCATCGGAGAAGGGAACACCGGCGACAACCAGACAGCGTCGATGCCGAGCGCCAGCAAGTAGGGCAACCGCTCGATGACCCCGGCGATATCGCCGACACCGTCGGCATCGGAGTCCTGAAACGAACGCGGATAGATCTGATAAAAAATGCCGTGCCGCCACCAGCATCTGACGCTGTTAGTCATAACAAGAGCAAATCTCTAGTTTCTGGCGGCGGCGTCCACCACTCGGGGGACAGCGCGGCAATTAGTGGCTTCCGACTGTTTTGCCTGCCGTCAAGTCGTTGGCCATATCGAGGTGATGCCGCAACGTGGGAAGCGTCTTATCCGCCCAATCTTTCAGTTTCGGATTGTCGCCGCCTTTGGCGTAGCGCTCGAATAATGACACCGCGTCCTTATGGCCGCTCTGTTGATCGCTGTCATAGCGCGAGCTGAAGTCGGCACCCTTGAGCGATTTCAGCTTGTCGATTTCGCTTTGGTGGGAGCTGTCCAGCCCCTTCGGCAATTCTGCGTTCACGTCGCCGCTGGAAATCATCGATTTCAAATCGTCGGATGTCTTTTGGTGGTCCTTGATCATTGTTGCGGCAAACGTTTTCTCCGCCGCGTTGCCGCGCTCCTGCGCTAACTGACTGGACTGGATCTCAAACATGTCGCTGGTCGCGGCCTCCTTCACGAAGTCCGCTGTCGTAGGAGTTATGCCCAAGTGGAATTCACCCCGGTCTTTTCTCCGATTGATTGAGCCAGTGCTGGCGTCGCCAGAAGGATAAGCGCAAGGCTGGAAGCAAGGTATTTCATGGTTGGAACCTTCCCATTTCAATAAGTATCCAAATCAATTGGCAATGCTCCCGATCGTTCCTCCCGCCGCAGCAGGCTTTTTGCAACCGGGACCTCGCTTTGGATTCCTTTGGAGCGATCGATCGCATTGGATCGGCGGGAAACTTGATTAAAGACGACAAGTCCTGGAGAATAAGGC
>JBATYU010000711.1:0-2039 GCA_049674245.1 Bradyrhizobium sp.
CCGGGCATGACGGGAAACGGTCCTACCGCGTCGCCACCCAGGCCTCGGCCGGCAGGCTGGCGATCAGCGACTGCAAGGTGGCGAGCGTCGAATGATCGGCGACGCCGTCGACGCGGGCGGGGCGGAAGTGACGCTGGAAAGCGCTGACCACCTCCATCGTCGGGCCGTCATATTTGCCGGTGACCGGCACGCCATAGCCATATCTTGCGAGCGCCCGCTGCATGCCCTCGACGTTCTCGTTGATGCTGCCCAGCTTGAGGCTTTCGCCGTGCACGATCGGCGCCGGCTGCACCCAGTGGCCGACGCCGGAATTGGCCAGCGAGTGCCACGGAAACTTCTCGCCGGGATCCTTCTTGCGCGCCGGTGCGACGTCGGAATGCGCCAGCACGCGATGCGAAGGCACCTTGCGGCGGAGCATGATGCCGCGGCATAGTGCGATCACGGCGGCGATCTGGCGCAGCGGAAATTCCGGATAGCCCCAGTCATGGCCGCGATTGACGATCTCGATGCCGATCGAACAGGAGTTGATATCCTCTTCGCCGGCCCAGGACGACACGCCGGCGTGCCAGGCGCGCTTGGCTTCCGGGACCAGCTGGACGATGCGGCCGTCTTCCAGAACGATGTAGTGCGCGGACACGTCGGTGCCCGCGGCGCAGAGCTGCCTGATCGCGCCCTCCACCTCCGGCATGCCGGTGTAGTGCAGCACGATCATGTCGGGCTGACGGCCCTTGGCGCGGTCGCCGTAATTGGCCGACGGGATGACGTCGGATGCGATCGAAGTGTCCGAAGTGAAAGTCCGCATGCTGGCATTGGCCCTGGAAAGCGGGAGGGCACGTTGACGCTTCGAATCAATACCATCGGAGGCGAACGGACCAATCGACATAGGGTATCTCAAACCGGGCAGGAGAACGGCAATAGACTGTTTTAAAAACCGGGCTGTTCACTATTCCTTTACGGTTTCTTTCCGCGCAATCCGGCAAACCCACGCCGCCTCGCATTTTGGCTGAGTGTGTGCCGGAAGCCTCACCGCGCGCGGGTGGGATCAAAGCGTCTCAAACCCGTTCCGCACCATCAACACTTTCTTAACGCCAACTGCCGTTACTAAGTGGTGAAGCGCCGAACCCCTTCACGCTGGAAATCCCATGGCAGCCCAGCTAATTCCGTGCGGAAAACAGGGTTCGCGGCCTGGGACGCGCGGGATCGGCGATCGCGCTGCCCAGCGGCTTTTCGTTCCGAGAAGCCCAGCGAGAGGCATGAAGTTGAGGCGCAATGGGCCCGTTCGCGTCCAGTTCCCTTCCTTTGCACCGGACGTGCTCCGGGGCAGTCGCATGAGTCCGGCTGGCACACGCCACGTTCCCGTTCTTGGCCGCGAGGCGGTCGAGTGGCTGGCCGCCAAAAGCGGCGGCGTCTACGTCGATGCGACCTTTGGCGCCGGCGGTTACAGCCGGGCGATCCTCGAGGTGAGCGGAACCTGCGTCATCGGCATCGACCGCGACCGGACCGCCATCGCCGGCGGCTTCGATCTGGTCGACCGGTCCGGCGGCCGGTTGACCCTGGTCGAGGAGCGCTTCTCGCAGCTCCTCGAAATCTGCACGGCGCAAGGATTTTCGTCGGTCGACGGCGTTGTGATGGACGTTGGCGTGTCCTCGATGCAGCTCGATGAGGCCGACCGCGGTTTTTCGTTTCGCCTCGACGGTCCGCTCGACATGCGGATGGGTCACGATGGTCCGACCGCCGCCGACCTGATCGCCAAGGCGTCCGAGGCTGATCTCGCCGACATTATCTATGTGTTCGGCGAAGAGCGCCGTTCCCGCAGCCTCGCCCGCGCGATCGTAGCCGCGCGCAGCCGAGCGCCCATCACGACCACGCGGGCGCTCGCCGATATCGTTGGCAGGGTCGTGCGCGCGAAGCCGGGCGAGATTCATCCAGCGACGCGCACGTTTCAGGGTTTAAGGATTTTCATCAACCAGGAGCTCGACGAGCTGCAACTGGCGCTGGCGGCGGCCGAGCGCGTGCTCAAGCCGGGCGGCCGGCTGGTC
>JBATYU010000712.1:0-7600 GCA_049674245.1 Bradyrhizobium sp.
AGTTCGGCAAGGCCGTCGGTGCGATGGGCTTCCGTCATCCGGCCGGGGCGCATCTCGTGCAGGACAACAGCAATGCCCGACTTGGCGACCTGCCAGGCGGCTTCCGAGCCGGCGAGGCCCGCGCCCACGATATTTACGATTTCGGAAGTGGCTCTGATGCCTGTCATGGTCCCAGAGGTAGCGCGTTTCCGGGCGCAGTGGAATGCGGTGCCGGCCCGATGGCAGATACGATAACGCCCGCGGCGAGGCGGGCGTTATCCGTTCGTCAATCAGTCAAAAACGGGCCAGCCGCCAAAAGATCAGCCGTTATAGGTGCCGGCTGCGACGCGCGGAATGTCCGAGCGATCAAGGCCGATGTCGGCCAGTTCGCGATCGCTGAGCTGGGACAGTTCGCTGACATTGCGCTGGTAGTCCCGGAACGCCTGGATCATGCGGATGAGCGAGAGCAACATGGTAGTCTCCTTGTAGTTACGATTCAGCCCTTGGAGGAAGCCTCGTCGTTGAAATGAATATAGATGAGATTCCGCGTCACAGGAGTTTCGATGTTGCGATGCAGCTAAGTGGAAAATGCATAGCGCCGTTAAGATCGGATTAACCTTTTTTGCAGCCGCGCTCAGCGGACTGGGCAAAGCCCGTGGAACAGGCCTACTTGGGCAAAAAAGCATGTAAATTCATAGGAGTGTCGCAATGTCGACAGATCTCTTACCTGCTCTAGATGGACGCAGAATCGACCGAACGCGAGGGAGATGGGCGAGTTTGCCGCGCCGGTTTGAGCTATTGCGCTCCATCCGGTTATGCCTGATTCGCATGCGGTCAATCTATTTTATGAACAATTGATCATTTCTTGATCGCGCCCGGAGCCATAGCCAAGCCACGAAAAACGTGTGTCGTTGGCCCGCCCGACTGCCCAACGCGTGCTCGGACTTCTGAATTTCGGGCGTTAAGAATTTATGGCGCGTGCGTGAGCTGGGTCGCGAAATAGGCGATCGTCTTCGCATAGACCTCGCTCTTGTTCCATTGCTGCAGCACCGTGAAATTGGCGCTGCCGGGCTGCCAATCCTTGCCGCGCTGCCAGCCATAGCTCGCGAGATAATTTGCGGTCGACGCCAGCACATCTGTCACGCTGTGCAAGAGGTCGCGGCGGCCATTGCCGTCAAAATCAACGGCGTATTTGATCCACGATGACGGCATGAACTGGGTCTGGCCGAGCTCGCCGGCCCAGGCGCCGCGCATCTCCTGGGGAGAAAGATCGCCGCGCTCGATGATGCGCAGCGCGTCCATCAATTCGCTGCGGAACTCGTCCGCGCGCCGGCAATCATAGGCGAGCGTCGCCAGCGACCGGATGGTCTGGAATTTTCCGGTATTGACGCCGAAATCGGTTTCCAGTCCCCAGATCGCAACCAGCACTTCGCCCGGCACGCCGTAGGCCTGCTCGATCCGCGATAGCGCCGAACCATACTGCTTCATCATGTTGGAGCCGCGGGTGAGGCGAGGCGGCACCATGCGGCCGGAAAACTCCTCGAAACTTTGATTGAAGACCTTCTGCGAACGATCGCGGGCCAGCACGCTTTGGTCGAGCGTCACGCCATTGAAGCCCGCTGTAATGGCAGCCTGCGAAATTCCCTTGGCGGCGGCCTCGCTCTTGAAGCTCGTCAGCCACGCGTCAAAGCTGCCGGTACCGCAGGAGGCGGCTAGCGCCGATGCGCCGGGCAGGCTCAAGGCAGCGCTGACCGCAAACACCCTGAGCAGGAGACGATAATTTGTCGGTGCCACCAAGACGGAATCCGATTCGCTGACGATGCCTTTATCGTGCAGCGCAGTATGTCTGCGTCAACCACGGCCAAAACATGGCTATTTTCACAACGATGCCGCGAACGCCTCGTCGTGGCTAACGCCGCCAAACCGCTGGTCAACGATGAACCGGCGGCCTAGCCCGTCGTCTCATCCTGTTATGCGCCGTCCTTGCGCCGCCACGGGAACAGATTCGCCGGGAAATCCGCAGCCGGACGCCGTTCGCGATGCGGCGGGCGGGGAATCGGCGGCGCGCTGGGATCAATCGCAATGACTTTGCGATAGAGATGCCAGGTGGAGTGGCCGAGCAGCGGGATGACAATGGCGAGCCCGAGGAAGAAGGGCAGCGATCCCACGACCAGCAGGGCCGCGACGATCAATCCCCACGCCGCCATCGGCATGGGATTTTGGGCGACCGCCCGCAGCGATGTCACCATCGCTTCGGCGGCGCCGGCATGACGGTCGAGCATCAGGGGGAAGGAGACGACGCTGATGCACAGCGCCACCAGGGCAAACAGGAAACCAACGCCGCAGCCGACGATGATCAACCACCAGCCCTGCGGCGTGGTCAGCACGCGGCTGGCAAACTCGGAAATTCCGGTCACGCCCTCATAGCCGAACGCCGCCAGATAGATCGCCTGCGCGGTCGCCACCCAGGTGACGAACAGCGCGAACAAGAGCGTGCCGAGCCCGAGCATGGCGCCGAAGGAGGGCGAACGCAGCACGTCGACGGCATCCCATGCGGTGGCGCTTTCGCCGCGCTCACGCCGGCTGCTCAGTTCGTAGAGGCCGAGCGCCGCGAACGGGCCGAGCAGGGCGAAGCCTGCGGCCAGCGGAAACAACAGCGGCAGCACCGAATAGCCATGCACGGCGCGCGCCAGCACCAATCCGAGCACCGGGTAGATCACGCACAGGATAATGGCGTGGCTCGGCACCGCCTTGAAATCCTCCCAGCCAAGCCGCAGCGCATCGTGCAGATCGGAAAGGCGGATGGTTCGAATCTTCGGTGCAGCCGCGTTGTCCGGCGCGGACTGGGCCCCCGTTGGGACATTGTCTTGATATGACGTCGCCATGGTCGCTAGCTCCCTTGCCGCAGCGGCCAAATTGCGTTACGCGGGCGCAAGCGGCCTGCCGATGGAACGATCGCGACTATGGCCAGGCGCGAAGAATCGGATCGGACCATGTCGCAAACCCAACATGCAGCGTACTCCCAAAGCTCACCGGCGTCGCTCACGCTTCGGTGAAAAATTTGAATGCCGCGACGCAAACTCGCGAAGCGCAAAGCGCAAACTTGCAAAACGCAAACTTGATTGTGTCATTCTGGCGTCATTTCGCCTCACGTAAGCTAAAGCCGACCTTCCGGTACGCATTGGCAAGCCCAGCCCGGGCGGTTAAGTTCGCAAGAGCGAGCCGGCCGATGCCGCCGGCAAAAATGTCGTCCAAACCCTCCATTCGATTTCCGGGTTCAAAGGGAGCAAGCGATGAGTATTTTCGGAAAAATCATGAGCGCGATCTTCGGCAGCAAGGCCACTGCAACGCCGGCTGGCGGTGGTGCGGCAGGTGGAGGATCGGCTGCCGCGCCGGCGGTTGACGTCGCGCCCATCCTGGACAAGGCGGTCGCGGCGAAAAAGGAGAAGCTCGCATGGCGTACCTCGATCGTTGATCTGATGAAGGCGCTCGATATCGATTCCAGCCTTGGCGCGCGCAAGGAGCTCGCCAAGGAGCTCGGCTATACCGGCGACACCAATGATTCCGCGACCATGAATGTGTGGCTGCACAAGCAGGTGATGGCCAAGCTCGCCGCTAACGGCGGCAAGCTGCCTGCCGATGTCAAGTGGTAACCGTCACTCCACCAGATCCGCATATTCCGGGTGCTTGCGTAAGTAGTCGACCACGAAGCCGCAGCCGGCGATCACCCTATGTCCGTCGGCGCGGATCAGTTCCAGCGCACCCTTGATCAGCTCCGAAGCAATGCCGCGGCCGCGCAGGCGCCGCGGCGTCTCGGTGTGGGTGATGATGACGCTCGACGGCGCGAGGCGGTAATTGGCAAACGCCACCGCGCCTCCGACGTCGAGCTCGAAGCGGCTTTGCGCCTTGTTGTCGCGGACGGCGGCCATGGCCTCAACTTCCCTCGAAGGATCCTGTCAATATTTAGGCCGGTGAACCCGCCGATGCAAACCGGCGGCAAGCCAACATGGCGCATTTCATCTAGGCTTGCAAAAGGTCGGCATATTCCGGGTGCTTTTCAATATAGGCTTTGACGAACGGGCACTCGGCGATCACCTTCAGGCCGCGGCCACGCACCTGGTCGAGCGCACCCTTGATCAACCTTGAGCCGACGCCCTTGCCGCCAAGCTCCGGCGGCACTTCGGTATGGACGAAGGTGATGACGCCGTCGGCGATCGTGTAAAAACTTTTTGCGACGTGTCCTTCGACTTCGAGCTCGAAGCGATGATGCGCGTTGTTGTCGATGATGTCGTTCATTGCTGTCGCCGATCCGTTCTTCCAAGGGAGTAGCTGAGCATACCATGCCGCCCGCCCTTGCGGGGCGTCGGTGGAAGGCGATAAACAGGGTGCAACAACCGGGTTCGCTGGTCGCTTCGGCGGGATTTGTTCGCCGCAGCCTTTATCCAAGAGGAAACATCCATGAAGCTGATACTGACCTTGCTCGGCGTCGTCCTGCTCGTCATTGCCGCCGTCTACTTCCTGGTTCCGGCGGATCAGCTGCCCGGCTTCTTCCCCGGACATGAGACCGGCGTGACGCGGGTGCATTACAAGCACGGCATCGTCGCAGGCGTGGTCGGCGTGGTGCTGATCGCGGCCGGGATGTGGATGGGGCGGCGGTGAAGGAAGAGACCGCCACCGCCCTGGCGGCGCCGCGCGACGGGCATTTGCGGATGTCGCGCCGGGTGATGAATCTCGCCTATCTCGTCACCCAGAATGCGCGGCGGCACGGCGATCGCACAGGTTTCGTCTGGGGCGAAAAATCCTGGACCTGGCGGGAGATCGATGCCCTGGTCTCGGCGCTTGCGGCAGCGCTCGCCGCGCGCGGTATCGTCAAGGGCGACCGCATCCTGGTTCATTCCAAGAATGGCGAGGAGATGTTCTGGTCGATGTTTTCCGCGTTCCGGCTGGGCGCGGTCTGGGTGCCGACCAATTTCCGGCTCATGCCCGACGAGGTCGCCTATCTCGCGGCCGCTTCCGGCGCCAAGGCGTTTTTGTGTCATGGCGATTTTCCGGATCACGCGAAGGTCTCCAGTCCCGCGCTCGAATTCATCTGGCGGATCGGCGAGCAGGGCGCGTTCGGCGAGAAATCGGTGCGCGAAGCGATCAAGGCCCATGCCGGCACCAAAATCGGGAACGCCGCCGTCGAGTATGACGACCCCTGCTGGTTCTTCTTCACCTCGGGCACCACCGGCCGCTCCAAGGCCGCGGTGCTGACCCATGGCCAGATGACTTTTGTGGTCACCAATCATCTCGCCGACCTCACGCCCGGCACCACGGAACAGGATGCCTCGCTGGTGGTGGCGCCGCTGTCGCACGGCGCCGGCGTACATCAGCTGATGCAGAGCGCGCGCGGCGCAAAAACCATCCTGCTTTCGACGGAGCGCTTCGATATCGACGAGGCGTTTCGGCTGATCGCGCAGCACCGTGTCAGCAATCTGTTCACGGTGCCGACGATTTTGAAGATGATGGTCGAGCATCCCTCGGTGGACCGTTACGATCATTCCTCGCTGCGCCACGTCATCTATGCCGGCGCGCCGATGTACCGCGAGGACCAGAAGGCGGCGCTGAAAAAATTGGGGCCCGTGCTGGTGCAATATTTCGGGCTCGGCGAGGTCACCGGCAATATCACGGTGCTGCCTTCCGGCTTACACGATCCCGAGGACGGCCCGCAGGCGCGGATCGGCACCTGCGGTTTTGAGCGCACGGGCATGCAGGTGCAGATCCAGGGCGACGACGGGCGCGAATTAAAACCGTTCGAGACCGGCGAGATCTGCGTGATCGGCCCCGGCGTGTTCGCCGGCTACTACGACAACCCCGAGGCCAACGCAAAAGCGTTCCGCGACGGCTGGTTCCGCACCGGCGACCTCGGCCATATGGACGACGAAGGCTTTGTCTACATCACCGGCCGTGCGTCGGACATGTACATCTCCGGCGGCTCCAACATCTATCCGCGCGAGGTCGAGGAAAAAATCCTGACCCATCCCAAGATCGGCGAGGTCGCGGTGTTGGGCGTGCCCGATCCGGTCTGGGGCGAGGTCGGCGTTGCCGTTTGCGTGCCGCGCGAGGGCGCAGGCCCCGTGACCGAAGCCGAGATGGCCGGCTTCCTCGCCCCAAAAGTGCCGCGCTACAAGATGCCAAAACGTTTCTTCTTCTGGGAGGCGTTGCCGAAATCCGGTTACGGCAAGATTCCAAAACGGCTGGTGCGCGACGAGCTCGAGGCGCGCGGGCTGCTCAATCTTGATTCCAAACAAGCCGGCTGATGCGTCGCATCGAGCAGCCCGGCCCGCTTGCGCCCGAGCGCATCCAGTGGGTGGAAGCGCGCGGTCGCGCCTTCTCCTTTACGCTGCAAGCGGGTCTGCCGCTGCTTGAAGGCGCGCGCCGCGGCTTTGCCGCGCAAGGTTTTGCCGGCGGCACGCTCATCATCCGGGCAGGGGCGCTCGGCCCGTTCGCCTATGTGATGCCAGCGCTTTCCAAAACGAAAGAGAACGCCGCGTTCTACAGCGACACGTTTCGTCCCGCCGGCGTCACGCGGCTCAAGCTCGCGACCATGACGCTTGGCGAACGCGACGGCGCGCCGTTCTTCCATTGCCACGGCCTGTGGCGTGAGGCCGATGGACACCTCTATGGCGGCCATATCCTGCCCGAGGAGACACTTGTCGCCGAACCCTTTGAGGTGGATGCGTTCGGCATCGACGGCGCAATGTTTATGGCGGAGCAGGATCCCGAGACCAATTTTAAATTGTTCGGGCCAATCTCTTGTGCGGCTACGGGTACACGAACAACCAGCCGGGCCTTTGCGCTGCGGCTGCGGCCGAACCAGGATGTTGCCGGCAGCCTGGAAGCGTTCTGCCGGCAGCGCGGCATCGTCAACGCCAGGATTCATGGCGGCGTCGGCTCGACCATCGGCGCGCGCTTCATTGACGGTCGCAGCGTCGAGCCGTTCGCGACCGAGCTTGCGATCACATCAGGGGTGATCGCTCCCGGCGCAACCGGCGCTGCGGAAGCCGCGCTCGACATCGCGCTGGTCGACTACACCGGCGGCATCGCCGAGGGCCGGTTGATCCGCGGCGACAATCCGGTGCTGATGACGATGGAGCTGGTGCTGGAGGTGTCGGGCGAGGATACAGGTCCGTAGCGTTGTAGGGTGGGCAACGGCGCGCTTGCGCCGTGCCCACCACCTATCGACGGCGACGGTCCTGAATCGTGGGCACGCTGGCGCTTTGCTCACCCTACGATTCGATTCGAATTTCAAACAGCCAATTCAATTCGTCATTGCGAGGAGCATAGCGACGAAGCAATCCATCGCGCCGCGCAAAGAAAGAAAGAATGGATTGCTTCGCTTCGTTCGCAATGACGTCGGACATAAATCCACCTTCTCGCGGCGCAGATGGCGCCCGAGTGATGCATGAAGTTGCCCTCAAGAAGAACAGAGGGCGCAGGAAACGCCGGGTGCTAGATGCACCCGCAGATGGGGTAACGGGCTCCCCGAGGGGCCTTCCAAGCAAGCCGCGCTAGCTACGGCGCTGTTGGTGGCGCGCGTCGCGCGGCTAGCTTGGAAGGCAGGCGGTCGTCCCTCACACTG
>JBATYU010000713.1:0-5948 GCA_049674245.1 Bradyrhizobium sp.
CCCTTCGAAACCGCCATTCGCCGCATTGCAATGCCCGACAAGGGCTCAAAACATGGCCATTCCGCCATTGACGTGAATCGTCTGCCCGGTGACATAAGCCGCTTCATTCGAGCTCAGATAAACCGCCGCCGCGGCAATATCCTCGGGCGTCCCGAGCCGTGCCGCAGGAACCTTCGAAAGGATGGATTCGCGCTGCTTGTCATTGAGCGCGTCGGTCATGGACGTCTTGATGAATCCAGGCGCGATGCAATTGGCGGTCACGTTGCGCTTGGCGTATTCGGCGCCCAGTGTCTTGATCATGCCGATCAGTCCAGCCTTCGACGCGGTGTAATTGCCCTGCCCCGGGTTGCCGGTGACCCCGACGACCGAGGTGATGGCGATGATGCGGCCGAAACGCTTGCGCATCATCAGCTTGGTCGCGGCGCGGGCGAGGCGGAAAGTCGCGGTCAGATTGACGTTGATGACCTCGTCCCAGTCTTGGTCGCGCAATTGCACGAATAGATTGTCCCGCGTGATGCCGGCGTTGGCGACGAGGATGTCGACCTGACCCATGGCGTTTTCGGCCGACGGGACCAGGGCCTCGACCTCGGCGGCGTTGGAGAGGTTGCATGGCAGCACGTGAACCCGCTGCCCCAATTTGGCGGCGAGCGCGTCCAGGACCTCGCGGCGCGTCCCGGAAATCGCGACGGTAGCGCCTTGCGTGTGCAGCGCTTGCGCGATCGCAGCGCCTATGCCGCCGGTCGCGCCGGTGACGAGCGCCGTCCTGCCAGTCAAATCGAACATCAATGTCTCCTCTCGGCCGTTCAGGCCGACTGCGCGGAAGCCAATGCTGCTTTTGCGGCAGCAATGTCGTTCGGTCCGCCGACCGAAATGCCGACCGCGCCGTCGGCGATGCGCTTGACCAGCCCGCTCAGCACCTTGCCCGCACCGATTTCGAAAAATCGCGTGACGCCGTGGCTGGCCATATAGCTCACCGACTCGCGCCAGCGCACCGTTCCCGTGACCTGTTCGATCAGGCGGCGGCGGATCTCGTCGGGATCGGTGAGCGCTGAAGCCAGCACGTTGGACACCAGCGGCGCCGCCGGCGGCGAGATGGTGACACCGGCCAGCGCTTGCGCCATCGCATCGGCCGCCCGCTGCATCAGCCTGCAATGGAACGGCGCCGACACCGGCAGCAGCATGGCGCGTTTGGCGCCCTTTGCTTTGGCGATCTCCACCGCGCGATCGACCGCGGCCTTGTCGCCGGAGACTACCACCTGCCCGCCGCCATTGTCGTTGGCGGCCTGGCAGACCTGACCTTGAGCAGCCTCATCGGCGACCGCCATCGCCGTCTCATAGTCGAGACCGAGCAAGGCGGCCATGGCGCCGGCGCCCACCGGCACCGCCTTCTGCATGGCAAGGCCACGGGTGCGCAGCAGCCGCGCGCCGTCGCTGATGCTGAGGCTGCCGGCCGCCGCCAGTGCGGAATATTCGCCAAGCGAGTGCCCCGCAACAAATGTGGCGTCCCGCCCGACCGAGAATCCGGCCTCGGTCTCGAGCACGCGCAACGTCGCTAGCGAGACCGCCATCAGCGCCGGCTGGGCGTTCTCGGTAAGTTGGAGGGTTTCGGCCGGGCCGTCCCAAATGATCGCGGTCAGCTTTTCGCCGAGCGCCGCATCGATCTCGTCGAACACCGCTTGCGCGGCCGGAAAGGCCTCCGCCAGGGCCTTGCCCATGCCGACGGTTTGGGAGCCCTGCCCCGGAAAAGTAAATGCTGCCGTCATCGGCGCTCCCTGAACGTGCTCAATCCCGCGCATGATCGGCCCAAGTGCAAGCGGTTTCGCAAAACCGGATTGCGGTTTTGCTGATCGCGCTCCGAGTTTGGGCCGTAAGACACCGCGGGAGATGGTCATGTCAAGCCACGGGGGCGATTCCGGGTCAAAAGAGCCGATTTTTGGTACCAGCTTCCCTTGCCATCGCGCTCAAAATCCTTATAAACCGCGCCATCCGTGGGTCCCGGCCGGGAGCTGAACGGACGGTCTCAGCAATCTCACCTTTTGGCGATATTGATGTGGCAGGGCCAGTTGGTCCGTCGTCCCGTGCTTCCGCCTTCTGAGCAGTATCGAGTCCTTTCCGAAGGTCTCGAAGGGCTTGCCGCCGGAACCGCGCCAACTTAAGGAAAGGACACCCATGCCTCTTTATGAGCATGTTTTTCTCGCGCGTCAGGATGCGAGCGCCCAGCAGGTCGAAGAACTGACCGCCCAGATGACCGGGATCGTCGAAGGGCTCGGCGGCAAGATCACCAAGACCGAGAACTGGGGCGTGCGTTCGCTCACCTACCGCATGAACAAGAATCGCAAGGCGCATTTCGTGCTGCTCAACATCGATGGCCCGTCTGCGGCGATCTCGGAGATCGAGCGGCAGGAGCGGATCAGCGAAGACGTGATCCGCTACTTGAGCGTTCGCGTCGAAGAGCATGAAGAAGGCCCGTCGGCGATGATGCGGAAAGCGGATCGCGACCGCGAGCGCGACGATCGTGGTGGCGGCTTCCGCGGCGACCGCGATGGCGGCTTCCGTGGCGATCGGGATGGCGGCTTCCGTGGTGACCGCGGCCCGCGCCGTTCGCGCGATGATGTCGAAGTAGCGGAAGAGGAGTAGGAATCATGGCCGAAGCTGGTGCACGCCGTCCGTTTTTCCGCCGTCGCAAGACCTGCCCGTTCACGGGCCCGAATGCGCCGAAGATCGACTACAAGGACTCCAAGCTGTTGATGCGCTACGTCTCCGAGCGCGGCAAGATCGTGCCGAGCCGCATCACCGCCGTTTCCGCCAAGAAGCAGCGTGAACTTGCGCGCGCCATCAAACGCTCGCGTTTCCTTGGTCTGCTGCCCTACGTGATTAGGTAAACTCGCATGATCCGGAACAGTCGGTACCGCTTTTCCGATTAGGGTCAGGCTTCAGTGAAAGCGGCCGGCGGCGGGAACGCCGCGGACCAAATACTCATAAGGCTTCCGGGTCGTCCGGTCGCCGATGGTTGGGGTTCAAAGACCTCTAACCGCTCGAAAGGGGCGGGACAGCTGATGATCGCGATTCTTCTCGTTGCACTAGCCGCCGGCTGCGCCTCGGCGCTGATGTTTGCCTCGATCATTTCGGGCGCGCTGATCTCGCTATTGCTGTTCTACCTGGCGCCGCTGCCCTTGATGGTGGCGGCGCTTGCGTGGGGACCGCTCTGCGCCAGCATCGGCGGCATTGCCGCGGCGATAAGTCTTGGCGCGATCTTCAGTCTTCCCTATTGCCTAGCCTTTGCGTTGACCGTCGCGCTGCCCGCCTGGTGGCTCGGACATCTCGCGCTGCTCGGCCGGCCCCTGCCCAGTGCCGTTTCGTCCGGCAATGGCACTGTCCCGCCGGAGCTCGAATGGTATCCGGTCGGCCGGATCCTGCTCTGGATCGCGGGCTTTGCCACCCTGACCACGATGGCGGCGCTGCTGACGCTCGGTACCGATGCTGCCGAGATCACCGGCGCGTTGCGGCGGTTCCTGCTGCGCATCCTCGGGCCGGCGGACGCGGCTCCGAGCGGCGAGATCGACCAATGGATCGACTGGCTGGTGATGGTGGCGCCGGCCGGGGCCGCTATCGTCGCGATGATGACGCTGACGCTCAATCTCTGGTTATCGGCGAAAATCACGGCGACCTCGGGACGGTTGCACCGCCCCTGGCCCGACCTGAAGAGCGCCGCGCTGCCGCCGATGACACTGGCGGCACTATGTGCCGCGATCGCGTTCTCTTTCAGCGGCGGTTTGCTTGCGATCCTGGCACAGATCGTCGCCGCCGCGGTGATGATGGCCTATGCGCTTACCGGTTTCGCGGTCCTGCACACGTTGACGCTCGCCTTGAAGAGCCGCGCATTCTGGCTCGGTTCGACCTACGCCGTCGTGGTCGTGTTCGGATGGCCCGTGATCGCAATGGTCGCGCTCGGGCTCGCCGATGCCCTGTTCGGCTTTCGTCAGCGCTATTTGCGAGGCAGGCCGCCGCCCCTTCCCGCACCCTGAAATCCAACCCTTCAACCCAACCTCAATCGCCTCAAACCAGTTCGTCGAAACACATCACTTAAGGAGAACCACCATGGAAGTCATTCTGCTGGAGCGTGTCGCCAAGCTTGGCCAGATGGGCGAAGTCGTCCGCGTCAAGAACGGATTTGCGCGCAATTTTCTGTTGAAGCGCGGCAAGGCGCTGCGCGCCACCGCCGACAACCGCGCCAAGTTCGACGGCATGAAGGCCGAGCTCGAGGCCAACAACCTCAAGGCAAAGTCCGAGGCCAGCAAGGCGGCCGAGAAGATCGAGGGCCGCGATATCGTGATCATCCGTCAGGCCTCCGAAAGCGGTCAGCTGTTCGGTTCGGTCTCGGTGCGCGACATCGTCGCTGCGTTGGCCACTGACGGTGTCACCGTCGGCCGGACGCAGGTTTGGCTCGATGCGCCGATCAAGGCGATCGGCCAGCAGAAGGTGACGATCGCAGTCCACCCCGAGGTCGAGACCAGCATCAGGGTAACGGTCGCCCGCAGCGTCGATGAGGCCGAGCGCATCAAGCGCGGTGAAGACATCTCGACGCGTCAGGAAGATCAGGATGCGGCTGCCGAAGCGATCGCCGCCGCGGGCGAGTTCTTCGATCCCGAAGCAAAGCCCGACGAACTCGTGCAGCCGCAGCCGGAAGCGCCTGCCCAGACGTAAGTTCTTCCCTCGCCTCGAAGCGAACGCGCCTGAGCACGGGCCGCCGCTTCAGGCGACCGGGCTTGTCATTTTGACGGATACCTCGTCGTTCAGCATCGCGATCGATGCCAGCGCGGTCGCGGTGTGCTTTTCGATTCCATCCGTCACGCAAAAAACATCCGCCGCGACGACTGCGACCTGGCGTCCCGGCTTGATCACCCGCGCACGGCAGATCAGGCGCTCACCGGCAGCAGGCGACAACAGATTCAATTTGTACTCCGCGGTCAGCGCCGGCTGGCCGCGCGAGGTTGCCGCCGCAATCGTGGTCGCGTTGTCGACCAGGAAGGCGGTCACACCGCCGTGGAATAAGCCATACTGCTGCAACAGTTCCGCGCGGCGATCGACTGATAGCGTGCATGACCCTCGCGTCAATTCCGAAATCTGCGCACCGACAAGGCTCATAAATCCCTGCCGGCCGACGCCTTCGCGAATCCTTTTTGCGATCGCCGCGAAATCCGGATCGGAATCGGTAATCACGACGCCTCTCCTTTGTCATCAGGCGTGAGCGCGCGGATCGCGCAGGCGACGAGCGTATCGGCCTGAAGCCTCGGATCGCTGCGATCGCGACCCGCGAGATAAGCGCGACAGAAAATCTGGGCGGGTCCGATGATCTGGCTAAGAAACAGCGCCGGCGTCATCGCTAGCAACTCGCCACGCGCAACCAGCGGCGCGCGCCAGCGCTCGATGCCGTCGGCGAGACTCGCATTCTGCGCGCGCTGTGCGTCGCGTACCGCTTCGCTCCATTCGTTGCGGGAAATCTCGAAGAGGTAGCGCGCCTCGCGCCTGCTGTTCACAACCCAGTCGAGATGGGCGCGGATCAAACGGCCGATGCCGTCCCGCCCGCTTGGCGATGGATTGAGCGCCGCCAGCATGGCGGCGTGATAGCGCTGCAATATTTCCAGAAACAGCGTGCCAGCGAGTTCCCTCTTCGATCCGAAGAAGTGGAAGAAACTGCCGTTCGACGCGTGTGCACGCGCGCGAATGGCCGCGACCGTCGCGCCCTCGAATCCGTCGCGGTCGAATACCTCTAACCCAGCGACCATCAAATCGTCGCGCACGTGAGCGGCCATCCTTGCCTCGCCGATATCTGGATCGTCACTCTAGAGTATTGCTCTAGGAACAGTCAAGAAAAGGCCACGCGGACAGCGTCGCGTGTTTCAGAAGACTATTGCGAGATCGGCGGCGCCGGCGGCCCCGCCGGTGGG
>JBATYU010000714.1:0-6211 GCA_049674245.1 Bradyrhizobium sp.
GCGCGCTCGAATATGTGTTGGAGGAAGGCCCGCAATATCAATGGCTGCAGGACACCTCGGTCGCGGTCTGCGCCTGGGTCTGCGCGATCTCGGCGATCGCGTTTTTCTGGCGCGTGCTGAGCGCGGAGGAGCCGATCGTCGATATCAGGGCCTTCGGCGACCGCAATTTCGGCATCGGCTGCGTGCTGCAGTTCTGCATCGGTATCGGTCTTTACGGCCTGACCTACATGTATCCGCGCTATCTTTCGGAAGTGCGCGGCTATAGCGCGCTGATGATCGGCGAAACCATGTTCGTCTCCGGCGTCACCATGTTCCTGATGGCGCCGGTCGTCGGACGGCTGATGCTCAGGTTCGACATGCGCTACATCATCGCGGCCGGCCTCGTCATCTTCGCGCTCGGCTCGTGGCAGATGACCTCGATCACCCGTGATTACGATTTCTACGAATTGATGCTGCCGCAGATCCTGCGCGGCATCGGCATGATGCTGGCGATGGTGCCGACCAACAATATCGCGCTCGGCACCTTGGCCCCAGAGCGGGTCAAGAATGCCTCCGGACTGTTCAACCTGATGCGCAACCTCGGCGGCGCGGTAGGCCTCGCGATCATCAATCAGGTCCTCAACGAGCGCACCGATTTGCACATCGCGCGGCTGCAGGAGCGCGTCACCTGGGGCAACGCGACCGCGACCGAGACGCTCAACATGCTGACCCAGCGCCTGCAAGGCATGGGCGACGCGGCGCTGATGGCGATGAAGCAGTTGTCCCAGATCGTCCATCGCCAGGCGGTGGTGATGGGATATGGCGACGCCTTCTTGATGCTGACCTTGTTCTATTTCGGCCTCAGCCTGCTGGTCATGGTGTTGAAGAAGCCGGCCACCCTCTCGAGCGAGCCGGCGCATTAGCGCCCGGCAGCCGCGTCGCGCCGGGGATTGCCGCGCGCCGACACCTTACGCTAGACACGTGCGACCAAATCCTTATGGCGCGCAAAGGATCGCGATGACGGAAGCCGCGGGAAGACAAGCCGGCACCTCCTGGCTTTCGGCCATCTGGTCCGCGAGCCAGGATCCGGTCGTGCGGATGCGCAATGTCGACCTGGCCGCGGTGCTGATCGCGGTGCTGCTGCCGTGGTCGACGACCGGCGTCGGCATCGCGGGGGTGCTGTTCTTGATCGCGCTGGTTCCGACGATCGAGCCGCGTCCGCTGCTGCAATCCGTGAGGCGCCCGGTCGCCGTGCTGCCGATCGCTTTCGTGGCGCTCGCGGCTATCGGAACGCTATGGTCGGACGCGCCGTGGGATCTACGCCTGCACGCGATCAGTCCTACCGCGAAACTCCTGGTGCTGCCGCTTCTGCTCTATCATTTCGAACGCTCGTCGCGCGGGGTGTGGGTCTTCATCGCCTTTCTGGTATCGTGTGCCCTGCTCGCCGTGATGTCCTGCATCGTCGCGTTCGATTCGAATCTTTCGGCCAAGGCCTACTTCTCGCATGGACCCTATTTCCCGGTCAGTGGAATCTTCGTCAAAAACTACATCGACCAGGGTCAGGAATTCTCGCTGTGCGCGGTGGCGCTCGCCCACCCGGTCGTGAGGTTGCTGCGCGACAACAAAACGAGACAGGCGCTGCTGCTCGCGGCTCTGGCCCTCGGCCTGGTCGCCAACATGGTGTTCGTCGTGGTGTCGCGCACCGCGCTGGTGACAATGCCGATCATGCTCGCAGTATTCGCGCTGCTGCATCTGCGCTTGCGGGTTGCGATCGCGACATTATGCGCCGTCGCGCTGCTGGCGGCGGTGGCTTGGTATGCCTCGCCGCATTTGCGCACGACCGTCGACAAGTTCTTCACCGACTATGACCACACTGCGATCCAGAATAACGAGAGCGGCATCGGCTCACGGCTCGTCTACTGGAACAAGTCCCTGAACTTTTTCGTCGCCGCACCGGTGATCGGACATGGTACCGGCTCCACGCGCGGCCTGTTCGAGCAGGCCGGGATCGGCCAGGTTGGCGCCCGCGCCCAAGCCGTCAGCGATCCGCACAATCAGACCTTGAACGTCGCCGTGCAATGGGGCGTGGTCGGCGTCGCCGTGCTCTATGCCATGTGGCTGGCGCATTTGCTGCTGTTTCGCGGCGAAGGCCTCGCGAATTGGATCGGGCTACTGGTGGTGGTGCAGAATATTTTCACCTCGCTGTTCAATTCCCACCTGTTCGATTTCCACGAGGGGTGGATGTATGTGCTCGGCGTCGGCGTCGCCGGCGGCATGGCGCTTGCCCAGCGCAGCCGCAAGCTCGATCAGGAGCTTCAAATCAAATCGAAAAGCGCCGCCAGAATTTTCGGCTAGCGGGCTTTGCTTTCGTGATCGCGTACCGGCGCATCATCCGATCGGTTGATGCGGTCCGCCGCGGTCGCGCGCTTCGCCTCATCACGCCGCGCCTTGAATGGTCTGGGTAACCAAGAGCACGTAGGGCTGCGTTTCGTGGCAGGGCCGCCAAAACGCCGCACCCTTTTGGCTGACCGCTTCGGGCGATGCGGATAGCGTCTTCCACGCGAACGCCATTCCTTCCTGCGCGGCCGCGCGCTCGTATTCATCCTTCGTGTACTGATGCATGATGGGATTCATCTTGACCGCACCCGACGCTTCATCGAGGAACTCCATTTGCACCCGATCTCGGTCGAGCTTCTTGACGCGCCGCACGATCAGATTTGCTTCAAAAGCCGAAAAGAGCGGATTGAGAACCGTCGATACGAATTTTCCTCCGGCAACCAGATGCCGCCTTGCGTTGCGAAAGAACGCTCGCAAATCGTCGAAATCCGCAGCGTACGGCAACACCATGATCGAGGTTGCGGCATCGAACAGGCCGTCGGCCGCGAATGTCTGCGGCGTGGCGACGAGATACGTCACATCCAGGCCTTGCAGATCTTGGTGCGCCTTCGCTTCCGCGATCTTTTCGGGTGCCTTGTCATACGCGACGACGGTGGCGCCTTCGCGGGCCATCAGCCGCGGAAAAAGACCATCGCCGGTGCCGACGTCCAGGATGCGCTTCTTGAGACCGCCCAGCTCGTTCATGACGGCCGGAAATTGCAACCCGAGCCGAAACGGGTCGCGGGCGACATAGGAGGCATATTGCGGGATTTTTCCAAAGTCAGTCATGGTTTGGGTCATGTGCTTCGCCCGCCAACGACAGCCGCACGCCGCCAGCCTCAGGAGGCCGCGAAACCTGCTGGTCCGACGCCAACAAACGCTTTCGCAGCGGCTTTAGCGCAGCGAGCGCCAGGAGGGCGGCCAGGAGATCGAGCACGGCCGCGATCATGAAGACGATCTTCCAGCTTCCCGGCCCGGCCGGGAGCAAGTTGGCGAGAGGGATGACAAGCGCGGCCATGCCCTTGGCGGTGTAAAGCAGTCCATAGTTGGCCGTCGCATATCTCGTGCCGTAGAGGTCCGCGCACATGGCCGGAAACAGCACATAGATCTCGCCCCAGGCGAAAAACACCAATCCCGACAGGATCACGAACAGCGACGGATCGTGCGCGAAGGAAAGCAAGCCATAGACGGCGAGCGCCTCCAGCAGGAAGG
This sequence comes from Bradyrhizobium sp., assembly GCA_049674245.1. GTDB lineage: Bacteria > Pseudomonadota > Alphaproteobacteria > Rhizobiales > Xanthobacteraceae > Bradyrhizobium. The sequence continues at coordinate 3,568 of JBATYU010000714.1, forward strand.
CGGCGAACATCGTGTTCTCGCGTCCAATGCGGTCGGAGATCCAGCCGAAGATCGGTCGCGTCAGCCCGTTCATCCCGCGGTCGAGCGCGAGCGCGAACGTGAGCGCGGGCAGCGTCACCCAGAGGATTGTGACCGGGACAGTGTCGGTGTGGAAGTCCTTGGCCATCGGTCCGAGCTGCGCCTGCGCCATCAGACCGCCGACGCCCACCATCACGAACATGGCGTACATGACCCAGAATGGCGGCGACCTTGCCAATTCGGGCAATGCACGATCGCGCCGGCTCTGCGGCACGGCTGCGGCGACGGGCATGGGTACCTCGCCCGTCGCCGGAGCGCGCAGTAGCTGCGCGACCAGCAGGACGACCAGGCCTTGGCCGAGCCCGAACCACAGGAATGCCGCTTCGTAACCCTGCGTCTGGATCATGCCCTGGATCGGCAGGACGGTCAGCGCCGAGCCCGCGCCGTAACCCGACGCCGTCAAGCCGGCCGCGAGGCCGCGCCGGTCCGGGAACCATTTCAGCGCGCTGCCGATTGCTCCGCCATACACGATGCCGACGCCGAGACCGCCGATCACGGCCGCAAGGTAGAGCAGGACCAGCGAGCTGGCCTGGGAATTGAGGACCCAGGCAGCGCCGACAAGAATACCCGCGGCGCTGATCATCATGCGCGGGCCAAGCCGATCGACCAGGTATCCGCTGAACGGCAGCAGCCAGGTCTGGGTGAGAACGAAAATCGTGAACGCCCATTGGATCGCATAGCGGCCCCAATGGTATTTTTGATCGATGGGATCGACGAAGGGTGTCCAACCAAGCTGGAGGTTGGCTACCATCACCATGCAGACGATCCCGAAGACCAGCTGCCACCAACGCGATCCGCCCGATGCGACCAGTCGAATGTCCGCCGCGCTCGATATCGTCGCCATTACCCCTCCCTGTTCTAAGCGCTCAGTCTCCACCGCCGTCATCGGGTGCGGGCAATGGCGCAGTACGGCCTTGCGCACGTAGCCGAGCTTGCTCGACCGTTCCTTCGCCTGCGGCCACGCAAAGGTTTGCTGAAGCCGCCTGTGGGATCGCAGTCCTTTATTGCTTCCTGCCTCGCTGCCTCTGCCACTCCTGGAATTTCCCAAAGAGCGCTTCCTTGTCGATCGAATCGGGAGCCACTCCCGCGGTCCTTTGCATCGCGGCGAGCTTCTCCGAGGCCAGCCAGTACCGATTCCAGCCCGGCACCGTTGCGACTATGTTGATGTCCTTCCACTTGGGATGGAACGAAGGCTGCTTGAGCTTGTCGAACCGCTCGAAATAGTAGTCGATGAAGCGCTCCAACCGTCTTGCCCGATCGCTCCCCTTGGGAAAGTTGTAGACCGCGAGGACGGCCGGCATGCACAAGGTTCCGACCGACGATCCTTCGGGGATCAGTTGCGGATAGTCGTCGTGAGTGAGCGGGCAGGGAAGATAGTAGTCCGCGAGCTTCTCGCTGTATTCGATCGGCACGAAGTGGAAGCCCGGCTCCGGCTTGAGCTTGACGAACAAGTCGTTGGGCTTGCCGCCCGTGGACACGATGGCCGCGATCTCGCCCGTCTTCATCTTCTCGACCGCAATGGTGTTGTTGACGTAGACAAACTCCGGATGGACGCCCAGGCGTTCGAACACGATGGGGCCGGTGGTCGTGGCGCTCCCGCCCTTCGTGCCCAGGGTGACCTTCTTGCCGTCCAGGTCCTTCAGCGACGTGATCTCCGGGCGGGCGTAGATATAGAGCTCACCCACCAGAAGTTCGGAGATGTAGTTGATCCGCTGCTCGATGTTCTTGATGCGCCCGGATCTCTTGGCGAGCTCCAAGCTGTCGGTATAGGCGATGGCGATATCGACGCCTTTGAGATAGAGGAGGTCATTGACGTTCTCGTTGCCTCCGTAGCTTACGATCGGCAGGATTCGAAGGTTTTCTCCGTCATCCAACCCTTTCGCCAGCTCGACGGCGAAACGGATGAAGGTCCCTTCGAAGAAGCCGCCTGCGACGCCCACAGTCCAATTGTTGACTTCGGCCACTTTCGAGTCCTCACCGGCAACGGCCGCGGTCGGGGCGGGTCGAGAGGCCTTCGGAGCCGTTTGTCCCGCGGAGAATGGGATTGCGAGGCCGAGGACGGACACGAGCGAGACGATCAACCCAAACGACGTTTGTCGAGACTGAGGCATGGTCCACCTTCAGGGTTCTGGCCGGTGTGTCATCCGAGAAACGATGCGGTCCACGGCGCTCGCGGCCTCACTCGGATCGGTGCGTGAGCCGCACCAAGCGCTCCTCGGCCGCCGAAGTGCCTAACGCGTTTGCCTTCGCGTACCATCGCTCAGCGAGCGCGACGTCCGGCGCAATTCCGCCTCTGACGCCCAGTCCTGCGAGCACCACGGGGTCATAGGTTTCAGCCAGCGCAAAAGCGGCCGTCGCGTCGCCCGCGTCCGCGGCACGCTGGAGCATCATTCGGGCCGCGGCGATGTTCCCGTTTGCCCTGAACTGCGCTCCGCTCTTCAGCATCAAGGCGATGTCGGCTGCATCGAGCGGCTTCGCGGGCGCCGATGCGGGATCGGGCGAACTCTGCCGATTGGATTGCAGGACGGTGGACCTCGATGGGGCGGCCGGCGGCGCGGGAAGGGAG
>JBATYU010000715.1:0-9001 GCA_049674245.1 Bradyrhizobium sp.
AGCGCGCTGGCCGCTGCTTCCCGGGATGCGAAGGGCTGGTTGAATACCGTGAGGTCGACGCGATCCTTGACCTTCGACCAGTCCGCGACGTTAAGCGAGAGGTTGAGGTAGTCGTCCAGGATTGCACAGCGCAGCCGCGTCATCGGGATCGTCCGTTCATGGCGAGGAAGACGGTGCAAGAGAGCCGCATCGCCCGGGGATCGCCATGGTCGCGCGCAATCGTCTGGCGTGCAAGCGCCCGCGGCCCTAAAAAGCCCGCGACCCCGAACACAGGCGCCCGCGCGGCGTAAAGAGCTGCATCGGCTCGGATGCAGGCGAGTTCAGTTCGAACGGGAGATGTACTTGGCGCGCCAGGCCGGACCGGGGCCGCGCATATAATGCAGTTCCGGCCGGTAGGGGTTGAACGCCCGCGCGAAGAAGTGCTGCCAGAACGCCTTGAATTCAGCGAAAGACAATTCAGCGAAAGACAATTCAGCGAAAGGCTTGGGTTGTCCGTCACGGCGGGCCGCCGGGGAAGAAAGGGATGTCGAAGTGATCGTTGCCATGACGCGGTCTCTGTTCTTCATTCGCGGCCCCTGCCGCAGGGCGCTTTTTTCGGCGCTGAAAACGAGTTTTGGCCTTATTTGTTAAAAGATAGTTTCAATTTAGGTGATTCGCGGCACACATGGTGTCGATCCCGTATTCATCCGTGGTGAACGGATAGAAAACATTGCCCTTTGAGGGCCCCGCCGCTACATCAGCGCCAGCAAATTTCCGTCAATCCAGGGTTTTCAAGGGATCGCGATGGCCCGTCAGTTCGTCTATTTCATGCAGGGTTTGTCGAAGACCTATCCGCCCAACCGCAAGGTGCTCGATAACATCCATCTGTCGTTCTATCCCGACGCCAAGATCGGCGTGCTCGGCGTCAACGGCTCCGGTAAATCGACCCTGCTGCGGATCATGGGCGGCATCGACAAGGAATATACCGGTGAGGCCTGGGTCGCCGAGGGCGCCCGCGTCGGCTACCTCGAGCAGGAGCCGCAGCTCGACCCCACCAAGACCACGCGCGAAAACGTCATGCAGGGCGTCGCCAAGCAGAAGGCGATCCTCGACCGCTATAACGAACTCGCCGTCAATTATTCCGACGAGACCGCGGACGAGATGACCAGGCTGCAGGACGAGATCGAATCGCAGGGCCTATGGGATCTCGACAGCAAGGTCGACCAGGCGATGGACGCGCTACGCTGCCCGGCGGACGATTCCGATGTGACAAAACTCTCCGGCGGCGAACGCCGCCGCGTCGCGCTGTGCCGGCTGTTGCTCGACCAGCCCGAGCTGTTGCTGTTGGACGAGCCGACCAACCATCTCGATGCCGAATCGGTGTCCTGGCTCGAAGGGCATTTGCGCAACTATCCCGGCGCGATCCTGATCGTGACCCACGACCGCTACTTCCTCGACAACGTCACGGGGTGGATTCTCGAGCTCGACCGCGGCAAAGGCATTCCCTACGAGGGCAATTACTCGTCCTGGCTGGTGCAGAAGCAGAAGCGGCTGCAGCAGGAAGGCCGCGAGGAGGCCGCGCATCAGCGCACGCTGGCCCGCGAACAGGAATGGATCGCGGCCTCGCCAAAGGCGCGCCAGGCCAAATCGAAAGCGCGCTATCAGCGCTACGAAGAGCTGTTGAAGCAGGCAGCCGAGAAGCAGACCCAGACCGCGCAGATCACGATCCCCGTCGCCGAACGGCTGGGCCAGAACGTGATCGACTTCGAGGGGCTGACCAAAGGGTTTGGCGACGACCGGCTCCTGATCGACAATCTGACCTTCAAGCTGCCGCCGGGCGGCATCGTCGGGGTGATCGGTCCCAACGGCGCCGGCAAGACCACGCTGTTCCGCATGATCACCGCCCAGGAGAAGCCGGACAAGGGCTCGATCACGATCGGCGAGAGCGTGCATCTCGGTTACGTCGATCAATCCCGCGACTCACTCGACGGCAAGAAGACGGTGTGGGAAGAAATTTCCGGCGGCAACGAGCTTATTCTTTTGGGCAAGCGCGAGGTCAATTCCCGCGGCTATTGCTCGTCGTTCAATTTCAAGGGCGCCGACCAGCAGAAAAAAGTTGGTGCGCTGTCGGGCGGCGAGCGCAACCGCGTGCATCTCGCCAAGATGCTCAAATCCGGCGCCAATGTGCTCTTGCTCGACGAGCCCACCAACGACCTCGACGTCGACACCTTGCGCGCGCTGGAGGAGGCGCTGGAGGATTTCGCCGGCTGCGCCGTGATCATCAGCCATGACCGCTGGTTCCTCGACCGCATCGCCACCCATATGCTGGCGTTCGAAGGCGACAGCCATGTCGAGTGGTTCGAGGGCAATTTCCAGGACTACGAGAAGGACAAGATGCGACGGCTCGGTCAGGATTCCATCATCCCGCATCGGGTGAAGTACAAGAAGCTGACGCGGTGATGTGCGTCTCATTGTTCACACCGATTGCCCGCTGTGCTATCTTGACGCTATGACAGAGACCAACCATGAAATTATGGAGCATCTTCTCCACATCCGCGCGACGCTTGACGCGGTGCGCGATGACATGCTCGAACTGAAGCGACCCGTCGGTGCGCTTGAGAATCGATGTCTCTGCATGTCATTTCAATTGGATCGTATTGATTCTCGCATCGAGCGTATCGAGCGGCGGCTTGATTTGACCGACGCGTGAGCGGGGCGTTCCGGTTGCTTGTCTGCGGCGCGACGGTCCTCGGCCTCCTGCTCCTGCCCCTGTTGCTGCCTTCTGCCCTCGCGGCCGATGCCGGCTTCACGCAATTCATCGCCTCGCTGTGGCCGGAGGCGCAGGCCGCCGGCGTGTCGCGCGCGACCTTCGATGCCGAGACCCGCGGGCTGGAGCCGGATTACAAGCTGCCTGATTTGATCCTGCCCGGGCGTCCCGCGACCGGCGCGCCGTCGCAGGCCGAATTCGTGCAGGTGCCCGCGGACTACATCAAGGAAGCCTCCATCGCACGGCTCGCAGAGGAGGGGCAGCGGCTGATGCAGAAATACAGGGGCGCGTTGCAGACGATCGAAGCGCGCTTCGGGGTACCCGCGACCATCGTGCTCGCGATCTGGGGCCGCGAGACCGATTACGGCCGCTACACGCTGCCCTATGACGCGTTGCGCGTGATGGCGACCCAGGCCTATGTCGGCCGGCGCAAGGATCAATACCGCAACGAATTCATCCTGGCGCTAAAAATTCTTGGTGAGGGCAACGTCGCGCGAAAAGACATGCGCTCGTCCTGGGCTGGCGCCACCGGTCTCACCCAATTCCTACCGTCGGAATTTTACAAGCACGGCGTCGATCTCGATGGCGACGGCCGCATCGACATCTGGCATTCGGTGCCGGATGCGCTCGCATCCGCGGCTCAGCAGCTCGTCAGCAAGGGCTGGCAGAGCGGCGTGCGCTGGGCCTACGAGGTCGAGGCTCCCGCCGATGTCGACTGCACGCAGGGCGTGCCCGAGGTGACCAAGCCGATCGGCGATTGGCTGCGCGAAGGCTTTGTGCCGGTGCGTGGACAAAAACTCAGCGCGACCGAGCAGGCGCAGCCCGCCTCGCTGTTACAGCCCGAAGGCATCTATGGACCGGCATTCCTGACCACGAAAAATTATTTCGTCATCAAGGAATACAATTTTTCCGATCTCTACGTGCTCTATGTCGGTCATCTCGCGGACCACATGGTGAGCCCGCAACCATTCGCAACGCCGTGGTCGGCGTCGACGCAGCTGCGCACCGCCGATGTCGAAGCCATGCAGCGCGGATTGACTCGGATCGGGTTGTACAAGGACAAGATCGACGGCAAGGCCGGCATGCTGACCCGCGCCGCGCTCGGCGCCTACCAGAAATCCGCTCGCCTCAAGGTCGATTGCTGGCCGAGCGAAGCGGTGCTGCGTTCGATCAGCGCGGCGCGCTAGAAGTTTTTGTTGGACGCGTTTTCTTCACGCGAACCGGAATCCACCCCGGATCATGTCCGGGGCAGGCTTTCGCTCGAAAACGCCATGATAAAAAGAAAAAGCCCGGCCGAAATCTTGGCCGGGCTCTTCATGGATACGCCGATCGATCGAATTAGCTTGCAGCCTGATCAGTTGCAGACTTGGACGGGACGGACTTGCCAACCGTATCCGTCCCAGAAACGCTGCCGGCTCCAATAGCAGCCTGGGGGCGGCGGGGGCGGACCTTCCACATACACCGGTCCGCCATAGGCCGGACGGCTGGAGGCGATGGCGCCGCCAACGATCGCGCCGCCGATGATTCCGCCAGCCACAGCCGCGCCGAGGCCACGCTGTGCGTGCGCGGGTGCCGGCATCATGGCGAGCGAGCCGGCGACCGTCGCGACTGCGAGGATGGCGGCACTGGTGATCTTCATTTCTTGGGCTCTCCTTTTAGATGGCGCCTTGGATCGCGCCGGGTTTGGATGAACTCACACGCTGTATTCGTGACTGGCCGTTTGCCTAAAGAAGCGCACAACGGTCAATCGAAAGTAAACGGCCGCGCCTCGTGATCCGAAAAAGCGGTCTTTTTCTGACCGTTGAAAGGATATGCCCCGGAAAACGGCCGTTTTCCGGGACGCCCCTGCATTTTTAACGAAGATGAACGGATCAGCCGCAGACGCGTACGCTGCGCACCCGCCAGCTGTAGCCGTCCCAGAAGCGCTGACGCTGCCAGACGCAACCGCCATAGGGGTCATCCGCGACATAGGCCGGGCCGCCGTAATAGCCATAGGGCCTGTAGTAGCCCGGATAGTATCCCGGCCCGTAATAATACGGGCTCGATGCGATCGCGCCGCCGATAATGGCGCCGCCGAGCAGTCCCGCAGCGATGCCGACGCCTACGCCGCGTTGCGCATGGGCCGGAGCAGGCGCTGCCAGGACCGAAGCGGCCAAGGTGGCGATGCCAACCAATGCCATCAGTGATTTCTTCATGGCAGTCCCTTTCTCACGATGCCAAGACAGCAGACAAGACTTCTGCCTGGGGCAAAAGTTCCATATTTCGCTTGAACGATCAATGAACGAGACCGCCATATTGGCAACGAATTTAGGTGGCGCCGCGGCGCTGCGGCGGGCAGTGGCGGTGGCGGAAGCGATCAAGGGTTCGCGAGTGGAATAAAGCGAAGCCGAGGTTGATCTAGCGCAACAGGGGCTTGTTAGATTGGTTCTAGTCTGCATGGTGGATCAGTTTGGAATTGCTTGAAAAAGCGGTTTTTCCTTTTGCAACCACCCGCACCCTTAACTACTTCATGTTCTGCATCACCGAAGGGCCGCCTGTTTTTCATGATTGTTTGTTCCTGCAACGTCCTGACCGACGACGATGTCCGCAATGCCGTCCGCGAAACTTCGGACCTGCCGCGAAACGCCAAGCAACTCTACGGTTGCCTCGGCTGCAGCGCCGAATGCGGACGCTGCGCCCGTACCATCAAGTCCATCATCGATGAGGCGTTAGGTCCTTGCGCCACGGCCTGTTGTTCCGGCTGCCCCCACAGCCACGCTGTGGCGAACGAGGCCGAGTTCGCGCTCGCGGCCAACTAAGTCCGCCGCCCAGCCGAGTCGCTGTTGCCCTTGCACCGGACCTGACTTAGAAGCATTCTAAATCAAAGATTCAGGCCGCGTTGGCCTTAGAACAGTGGAGTGCACGATGCAGGGCGACCCCAAAGTCATCGACTACCTCAACAAGGGCCTGCGCAGCGAGCTTACTGCCGTCAATCAGTACTGGCTGCACTATCGGGTCCTGAACAATTGGGGCCTGTTGGAGATGGCCAAGGTCTGGCGCAAGGAATCCATCGAGGAGATGGAGCACGCCGACAAATTCACCGACCGTATCCTGTTCCTCGAAGGCTTTCCCAACATGCAGGTGCTCGATCCTTTGCGGATCGGCCAGAACGTCAAGGAAATCATCGAATGCGATCTGGCCTCCGAGGTCGCCGCGCGCGCGCTTTACCAGGAAGCGGCGACCTACTGCCACGGCGTCAAGGACTACGTCTCACGCGACCTGTTCGAGGAACTGATGAAGGACGAGGAAGAACACATCGATTTCCTCGAAACCCAGCTTGATCTGATCACGCGCATCGGGCTCGAGCTCTATACCCAGAAGCACGTCGGCGAGCTCAAGAGCGAGGACTGAATTTTCTTACCCTCCCCTGGAGGGGAGAGTGAGCCTCGTTCGCGATCCTCAGATTACAGCTGCGTCTGGTAGCGCGCGGTGACGACGGCCTGGCTATCCGGCTCGCCGAGCTTGGTCTGGTCGAAAACCACTTCGCTGATGCTGGGAAATACCGCCCGCTGAACCTGCGCGTGCTGCGACCACAGTTTTGAGCGCATCAACGCCTTGCCGCAGTGGAAATAGGCTTCCTTGACGTCGATGCTCAAGGCCGCGCGCGGCGGCTTGCCGAACTCCACCATCGAAGCCAGCAAATCCGGATCCGCCGAAAGCGCACCCCAGCCGCCGACGCGCAAGGTCTCGTCGATACCCGGCACGAAGAAGATCAGTTGCAGCAAGCCGCTCCCCTCGACGATGTTCCTGAAACTGTCGATCCGGTTGTTGCCCGAGCGATCCGGCATCAGCAACCGGTTCGGCCCTGCGACATGCACAAAACCCGGATTGCCGCCCCGCGGCGAGGCATCGACGCTGCCGTCCGAACCTGACGTGGCGAGCACGCAGAACGGCGACATCGCGATGAAGTTTTTCGCGTGCGCATCGATCTCCGAACGCGCTTTTGCAACCACGCGCGGCGTCGGCTTCGGATAGATCGCGGCGAGGTCGCTGGCGGCAAGATCGGTCACAGGCGTGCTCCAGTCAGGGGTTCGGCCAGAGTATCATCCCGTGCGACTGACGTCAGCAGGCTGAAGCACTCTCGTTCCGTCATTCCGGGGCGATGCAAAGCATCGAACCCGGAATCTCGAGATTCCGGGTCCGGTCCTTCGGACCGTCCCGGAATGACGTGGTAGGTCACACCGCATCCGCCGGCACGAAGCAACTGATGATGATGCTGCCGCGGTGATGCACATACCAAACCACGGCTTCGCCGACCGGGTTGCCGCGGTCGCGGATGATGGCGCGTTCGGGCACCGCCATCCATTGGCCCTCGATCGGCACCCAATAGGCGCCCTCGCGGAAATCATAGGTGGTGCGATGGCCGTCTGAAATGTCGCAGCAGGGGACGCCGTTCGGCGCCATCACGCTCTTGAACCAGGCGCGTATATCGGGTGGGACGTCTTCGTACTGGCCGTTGTCGAATGCAAACGCCGCGGTCGCGAGCGCGGACAGATACGCCAGCAGCGCGATATGCGCGAGCCTTCGCATGCGGTCCTCCAGGTGCCGACGAATCCTTCGATCGGCGCAATTAAGCCTGAACCGCCGATAAGATGCATGCTCAAAGAATGAGCTTCGCGCCCGATCGCAGATTGATGCCTTGCGAAATCATCGCCTGCTTTTTCGCGCGGCGCAGGTGGAGATTGCGGGGCTAACTTTCCTTCAGCACATTGAGCGCGTACCAGCCCCAGTAAACGCGGTGGCGCCAAATCAATCGGTCCCGGATTTCCATGACTTCCACAAGCTCCATCTGATCGCCATCCGGAGCCGCGCGCGGATATTCCCAGGTGACCACGCGGCCATCGGTGAAGAATCCCGTTCTGAAGCGTTTGCGCTGCGGCGGGTTGGTCGCAAACACCAGGGTGATGAATTCTCGCAAATTATCCTTGCCCCGGACGATTCCTTCCTTGGTCTTCATGAGGTGCTGAACGAGCGGGCTTTCGATCGACGCGTCGTCCGCGTAAAGCGATAGCGACGCTTCGAGGTCCTTCTTGCCCAGCGCGTCGTCCCACAATCGATAGATACGTTCGGCGTCTTGCTGGTTTGTTGCACCGGCCATGGCGGTTCCCTTCAGATCGAGGTTAATGCCGGCCAGGATCGCCGGGATCGCGCCCCCGATGTTTCATCAAATTCTGAAATGAGCCGCGGCGAAAACCGGGTATGATCCGAACCGGGAGTTTGAATGGCGCGAATTCAGCGATCGGTACAATCGGGGTTCTCGCGGATCACGGAGGCGTTGGGAGATCCGGCGCGGGAAGCGATCGTGAGCGCACTTGCGGACGGCAAGGCGATGCCGGCCGGCGAATTGGCCTGCGCGGCGGGTATCTCTCCGCAAAGCGCCAGCGCGCACCTGCAAAAACTGGTGGATGCGAGGATACTGTCGGTCTGGTCGCAAGGCAGGTTCAGATATTACCGGATCGCCGACGAGGATGTCGCGTCTTTGATCGAACGCCTCGCCGATCTCGCCGCCAAGGCGGAGCATCTCGATCGCAAGCGGGCGCGGCTGCCGGAATCCTTGCGCCAGTCGCGTAGCTGCTTTTGTCATCTCGCCGGCCAGCTTGGCGTATCGTTATCCAACGCGCTGATCCGCCGCCATCTGGTTGCTGTCAGCGGTCGAACCGGGCACGTCACGGAACCCGGCTTTGCCTGGTGCCGATCTGAAGCGATCGACTTCAAGCCGGTGCGTGAGCCGCATCTGCGCCTCTGCAACGATTGGACCGAGCGCGTTCCCCATCTCGCCGGCCCGTTTGCCAACGCGATCTTGGCGCGGCTGGTCGAGACGCGATGCGTCGCGCCCCTGCGGGTTCCGCGCGCGTTGCGGCTCACTCAAAAAGGCCGCGCATTCTTTGCCCGGCTCGGAGCCGAGGTTCCGTTTTGACGCAAGCGCGAATATGGGCGCGGCGGATGGACGCCTTACTCACGCGTTGTCCTCGACATCCGTCTCCGGCCGGTCGCTGCCCGCGGCTGTTTCGGTGTGCCATCTGCCGTCTTCGGTCTCATACTCGATCGCCTCGGTGCGTCCGGGCACGCGCTGCTCGGCGGCGGCGCGCCTTGCCGCCGCAAGCGCTGCGGCATGGCTTGCAAACGGTTCGGAGAATACGCCGTTGACGGTGTAGGCCCAGCCGCCGTCGTGCTGGACGATCTTGTAGGTGACGTGGGACATCTCGGATCTTAGCC
>JBATYU010000716.1:0-13466 GCA_049674245.1 Bradyrhizobium sp.
GCGAATGGCACAATCCTTCCTGCTTCTCGTTCTTGCATTTATGCCCGGCGCCGCCCGAACCGAAACCATCGATACCGAGCATCTGTTCGCCTTCACCATCGGGAGCGATGTTGGCGAGGTCGGTGAAAGGGAGGTTGAGGGATCGGCAACCGGCCGATTCTCGAAGCGCACGGGAACCTACGTTGCCGGCACCTCTACACTGTCAGTGGAGTACGTGCCGATGCCTAACCTGCGAACCGAATTGACCGGCCTCGTCAACTCCTACGACATATCAGGCGTGAGCGGCCTCGCCGATCAACGCTACACCGCATTCGGGGGACTGGCCGCCGACATCCGCTACCGGCTGCTCAATCGCGCGACCGCCCCGTTCGGTTTTGCCATCGGCGCCGAGCCGCGTTGGGGCCGCTCCGATGAAGTGACCGGCGAACCCGCCCACCAGTATGGCGTCGACTTCGTCGCCGCCGCTGATTGGGAGGTCGTTCCCAACAGGGTCGTTGCGGCATTCAACCTGCTTTACCAGCCCGAAACCACGCGCTCGAAGCTGACCGGCACCTGGTCGCAGGAATCCACCGCCGGCATTGCCATGGCCGTGATGGCACAGGTTCGTTCAGGGATCTTTGTCGGCGCGGAAGCGCGCTATTTGCACGTTTATGACGGACCCGGGTTCGATAACCTCGCAGGCCAAGGCTTCTTCGTCGGTCCGACGATCTACTTCAAGCTCCCCCAGCGTGCCTGGCTCGCCGTCGCATGGAGCGCGCAAGTCGCAGGCCACGCCACCGCTGCCGTTGGTGCGCTCGATCTGGTCAATTTCGAACGCCAGCAGGCGCGGGTCCTGTTCGGCATAAATTTTTAAGCCGGCGCCGGCATAGGCCGCGGTTATTTCGCGCAGCCCTTGAGCTCCTTCTCCTCGATCGTGAAGACCGCACCCGCCTTGACCTGAACGTTCGGGACAATGCAGGTCCGCCCGCTCTTGTCGACAAATTTGACGTCATAAATACCAGCGGCGGTGTCGGTTATCTTCAGCCGCTCGTCATGATCGACGGTGTGATCGCGATCGTTGTCGGCCTGATTGCGGCCCCACTCGTTCTTGCCGGGCGGCGAAAGCTGCAGTGAAGTGATGGTATTGGCGGTCAAGTTCCAGAATTGGGTGTCCTTTGCCGAAGCGCCCACCGGAATGAATGCCAACAGGAAGGCCATCAGAGCCATCGCTCTCGCCATGTTCGTGCTCCTCCCAAATGTCGCTGCGCCGCATTTTTCCGGCAGTGCCGGAAGGCATGCTACTATGTGCGGCGGTCGTGGCAAATTGTCTGCGTACGGTTGAGCAACATGATGCCCCATGGAGCGTTAGCCCGGATTGCGGCTGTTGTTTGCGGTATCGTAGGCTGGGCCGGCGGCGCCACAGCCGCTCCGGCAACGGCCATCTTTCCGTTTGAGATTTACGACACCAGCGGCGAGGCTCCGCAATCCGACCGCACCGAGAGGCTTGCGATGGCGACGCGAGTCCTGTCGGAAGCGTTGGAAAAGACCGGGCGTTATTCGCCGGTCGATCTCGTACCATTCGGCACCGAGATCGCCGCAACAGCACCGCGTTACCGATGCGGCGATTGCTTTCTCGCTGTCGCCCGCAAGGCTGGCGCGGCATATGCCGTTGTGCCGGTGGTGCACAAGGTATCGTCACTGATTTCTTCGATGGACATCTGGATCCTTGACGCCACCAGCGGAGCCGGCGTTGCGCACCTGGGTGGTCAGATCCGCGGCGACACCGCAGAGGCTTACGAACACGGGGTGCGCTTCCTGGTCAGGAACAGGCTGCCAGCCGATGATCCCCCGCCTGATGGCGCGCAGATAAAATAGTCAATTGCGGCCGGTCGCGCGACCCCTCAGGCAGCCAGCCGCGCGGCATGCCAGCGCAAGTGATCCTCCATGAAGGTCGATATAAAATAATAGCTGTGGTCATAGCCGGCCTGACGGCGCAGGAGCAGTGGAATAGCGGCCTGCGAACAGGCACGCTCCAGAAGTTCGGGGCGAAGCTGTTCGGTCAAGAATTGGTCGGCGTCGCCGTAATCGACCAAGAGATCGGAAAACCGCGCGCCGTCCTCGATAAGGGCGACGGTATCGTGCCGGCGCCAGGCCGCGCGGTCATTGCCCAGATATCCGCCCAAGGCCTTGATGCCCCACGGCACCTGCGACGGCGCGACAACAGGCGAAAACGCGCTTGCCGCGCGATAGCGATCGGGATGCCGCAAGGCAATCGTGAGCGCGCCATGGCCACCCATCGAATGCCCGAAGATCGATTGACGCCTGGGGTCGACCGGAAATTGCGCGGCGACCAACGCGGGAAGCTCTTCCGTCACATAGCTCCACATGCGGTAATTTTGCGCAAATGGCGGCTCGCTGGCGTCGACATAAAAGCCGGCGCCAAGCCCGAAATCATAGGCGCCGGCGGGATCACCGGGCACGTCTTCGCCGCGCGGGCTGGTATCCGGCGCAGCAAGGACCAGGCCGAGGTCGGCGCAGGCCTTCCGAAACTCGCCCTTCTCCGTCACATTGGCGTGGGTGCAGGTCAGGCCTGACAGATACCAAACAACCGGCAGCTTCACGCCGGCCTGATGCGCCGGGACATAGACCGAAAAGGTCATGGGCGTCTTCGTTTCGCGGCTGGCATGCCTGTAAACACCCTGCACGCCGCCATGCGAGCGGTTCAGCGACACGGTCTCAACGGTCATGGTTTCTCGGCTCCGGCGCCGCAGCGACGCGAAGATCGTCAGGTATCGGACATGATCGCGGCTCCGCCGGCAGTTGTTGCTACCGGCGGAGCCTGCAACGGATTGGCCGCGTCAGGCCGCTGCCGCTGTCTTCGATTTCGCCACATGGGTGGCGATCGCATCCATCAGCGCTGGCGACAGGCAGTCGTACGGTTCGAGCCCGAGCTGCTTGAGACGCGACCTGATCTCGTCCATCTCGGAGGGACTGACGCCGGACTCGATCACCGAGGATACGAATGCCGCAAATCCCGGAGCCGTCCAGCCGCCTTCGGTGAAAAGCTCCGGATGGATGAAATCCAGACCGTGGAACGGATGCCCTTTGTTTTCGATGCGGCCGTACATATGGGTGCCGCAAACCTTGCAGGCGTAGCGCTGGATCGTCGCCGACGTATCAACGATCTGGAGCTTGTCGCCGTTTTCGAGAACGGTCACGTTGTCGCGCGGCACAACGGCCACGACCGAAAAGGCAGCGCCCTCGGGCTTCCAGCATTTGGTGCACCCGCAGGCATGGTTGTGGGCGACGTCGCCCCTGATGCCGACCTTGACCGGCCGGTCCTTGCATTTGCAGACGAGCGTGCCGCCGGCAAAGCTGCCGGTGCCCTTCTTGACGCCGTTGTCAACCGATGGGTGGATATGAACAGTCATGGCCTATCCTCCTTGTGTTTGACGTTTTTGGTTTAGAACGCGACTTCGCTTTAGAACACGACGACCGAACGGATCGACTTGCCTTCATGCATCAGGTCGAATCCCTTGTTGATCTCCTCGAGCTTGAGGACATGGGTGATCATCGGATCGATCTGAATCTTGCCATTCATATACCAGTCGACGATTTTGGGCACGTCGGTACGGCCGCGGGCGCCGCCGAACGCGGTGCCCTTCCAGACCCGACCGGTCACGAGCTGGAATGGCCGCGTGGCGATCTCCTTGCCGGCTTCCGCCACGCCGATGATGACCGATACACCCCAACCGCGATGACAGGCTTCCAGCGCCTGGCGCATCACATTGGTGTTGCCGGTGCAGTCGAAGGTGAAATCGGCGCCGCCATCGGTCAGCGTGACCAGATGCTGGACGATATCGCCGCTGATCTTGGTCGGGTTGACGAAATGCGTCATGCCGAAGCGGCGGCCCCATGCGTCCTTGGAATCGTTGACGTCGACGCCGATGATCTTGTCGGCGCCCACCATCTTGGCACCCTGGATGACGTTCAGCCCGATGCCACCGAGGCCGAACACGACGACGTTGGCACCCGGCGTGACCTTGGCGGTATTGACCACCGCGCCGACGCCCGTGGTCACACCGCAGCCGATGTAGCAGCTCTTGTCGAAGGGAGCATCTTCACGGATCTTGGCGACCGCGATCTCCGGCAGCACCGTAAAATTCGAGAATGTTGAGCAACCCATGTAATGGAAAATGGTCTGGCCCTTAAGGCTGAAGCGCGAGGTACCGTCCGGCATCAAGCCCTTGCCTTGCGTGGCGCGGATCGCGGTGCAGAGGTTGGTCTTTTGGCTGAGGCAGCTTTTGCACTGTCGGCATTCCGGCGTGTAGAGCGGGATCGCATGATCGCCTGACTTGACCGAGGTGACGCCCTGCCCCACCTCGCGGACGATGCCGGCCCCCTCATGCCCGAGGATCGAAGGGAAGATTCCTTCGCTGTCGAAACCGTCGAGCGTGTAGGCGTCGGTATGGCAAATTCCGGTCGCCTTGATCTCGACAAGGACTTCGCCCGCCTTGGGGCCATCCAGGTCGAGTTCGACGATTTCAAGCGGCTTCTTGGCCTGGAACGCGACTGCGGCGCGTGTCTTCATATACCGTTCCTCCACTCAATTTTTTCTTGAGCCCGGATTAGTTACGGTTTTTTGAAAGTCCTCGACCGTCTGGAAGGTTGAGCATCGACAAAGTGACAAGCCGTCGTGTCACGCGCCAGCGTCAGGGATAAAGCGCAAAAATCCTGGCCATGCTATTTTATCTTTGGAAACATTGCACGCTCGCGTTCAATGTCAAGGCCGGTGATTTCGCAAGTGGTGATTTCGCAAGTCCTGCATCCCTGCGAGGAATCGAAATGCCGCGATTGCGATGAGGCTTGCGGTCCAACGGTTTTGACTGAAGTTGCAATGCGGCAGAGCCGTCGGCTCGCCAACCGCGCTATCTTTATGTCCCGCAACAGCCTGCCCACGGCTGCTGTTGGTCGGCGCTCTCGGCGACCGATGTGGGAACCATTGGTCGAGCGGAGGACAAAATTCTGCCGGAATTGAAACATGCCGACCAATTCGGCGTACTGTCTTAGAATGACGGTTTAAACGCGAAGGACACAAGGGAATGATTGAAATCATCCTGACCGTCTGTGCCATCGCCAATCCGGCGAATTGCGAAGAAAAGTATCTTCAGTTCGGCTGGGATGGTTCGCCGCGTCAATGCATGATGGCGGCGCAGCCGTATATCGCCGAGTGGATCGGCAAACATCCGGAATGGATCGCCACGAGGTGGAGCTGCGACTATCCGGGCCACGAGAAGCGGCGGATTTGATGCCGCCCAGCAGGCGTACAAATGCGGCGATCAGTTCGGACCGAAGGCAACGCCCCAAGGCAATTCCCCGACTTGAATGGACTTGATCACCCGCAACGACGCCACGTCGATGACCGAGACGTCGTTCGAGACGCCATTGGCGACCAGCAAGTATTTCTCGTCGGGTGTAAAGGCGCCGTGCCAAACCCGCTGTCCAACCAAGAGATATTTCAGGACGGCGTGAGTGACGCCATCAATTACCGCGACGCGGTTGGCAGGCCCCAGATCGACGAAGCCGAGCTTGCCGTCCTTGGTGATATTGATGCCGACCGGCTGGATCGCCTCCGACCGCAGGCCCGGGATTTCGAACGTCACAGTTTGTTTGAGCTGTCGTGTTGCTGGATCGATGATAGCAAGCGTACCGCCGATCTCTGAGGTCACCCACAGCTCCGACCCGTCGGACTTGTAGGCCGAGAAGCGCGGCCGGGAACCGACGAGCAAATTGCCGGTGATCTCGCGGCTAGCGGTGTCGATGAAATGGACCATGCTCGTGGTCTCGGACGTGCAGATCAGCACCTTGGAATCCGGGCTGACCGCCATGCCCTCGGGTTCGGTTCCGACCAATACCTGGCCGAGGGCCGTGCGTTTCTCGACATCGATGACCGTCACCATCGCGTCGTTTTCGTTGGCGACGTAGAGAAGCTTGCCGGCCGGATCGAGCGTAAACTGTTCGGGATCGGCACCGGACGGCAGCTCACCTGCATCGTTGCGGGTCTTGGTGTCGAAGACCTGGATCACGTCATCGTCACCGAGTGCGACGAAGACAAATTTGCCGTCCCGGCTGACTTCGATACCGCGCGGCCGCTGCCCTGTCTTGATGGTTGCAACCGTCTCCATCTTGTCGGTGTCGATAACCGAGATCGTATTACCTTTCTCGTTGGAAACATACGCAAGGAAGGCCTGTGCGGGATCGAACGTAAGCAGCAACCCAAGCAATGAAAGGCCGAACACCGCGATCCTACGCCGATCGAACATGTGGCATTCTCCAACCTTGTCAGGTCCGGCCTGGTCCGCGGAACCGGATCCGGCATTCCTTGCGTCAGACAGTAGATAGAGTAGCCTGAAAGCTCAAACCGGACGAACCGCAGGCGCGTTGCGCCGCGATCGGCCATTTGCGGCGTCCGACAATTGCAAGGAGGCTTGATTTGATCCGCCTTCTGATTTCTGTCCTCGCGCTCATTGGTTTTTGCGAAGCCGGCGCTTCCGAGCAGCAGATGGAAATCAAGATCGGCTACCTCCGTCAGGCGCCATCAAGGATGAGGATCTCGCTGATCGATGTCCCTGCCGCCAATGACGGCCTTGCCGGAGCGCAATTGGCCGCCGAAGACGATAATGCCACGGGCCGCTTCCTCAATCAGCGCTACACGCTGATCGACAAATTGCTCGGCGAAAATGATGACCCCGTGGCGGCGATGCAGGGGCTCGCCGACCAAGGGGTGTCATTTATCGTAACGAGCCTTGAGGCGGATCGGCTCTTGAAAATCGCGGATGCCGGCAAAGCGCGCGGCGAGACCCTGATCAACGCATCGGCGCTGGATGAACGGCTGCGGGAGCAGGACTGCCGGGCCAATGTCTTTCATGTTGCCCCCACGCGTTCCATGCTCGCCGATGCGCTTGCGCAATATCTGGTCTGGAAAAAGTGGCGCAAATGGATGCTGATGTCCGGTTCGCACGAAAGCGACGGGTTGTTCGCAGACGCGCTCCGCCATGCTGCGACGCGGTTCGGCGCCAAGATCGTCGAGGAGCGGGTATTCAAGGACACCGGCGGGGCGCGGCGGACCGACAGCGGGGTCGCCGAGATTCAGCAGCAAATGCCGATGGCGACGCAAGGCGCGCCCGATCACGATGTGCTGGTTGCGGCTGACGAGAACGAGGTTTTTGCAGGCTACCTGCCGTACCGGACCTGGGACCCTCGCCCGGTTGCCGGTTCGGCTGGATTGGTGCCCACCACATGGGACCCCGCATTCGATCAATGGGGCGCCGTGCAGTTGCAGAACCGCTTCACGAAGAAGTTCCAGCGATCGATGACGGCACATGACATGCAGGTCTGGACGGCAGTACGCATGGTCGGCGAAGCGGCGAGCCGAACCGGCTCCGACGATTCCGGCAAGATGCTCGCCTACATGAAGGGCCCGGACTTCTCGGTCGCGGCCTTCAAGGGACAGAAGCTCACCATTCGCGACTGGAACTTGCAACTTCGGCAGCCGGTCCTGCTGTTCGACGGCAGGAACACTGTATCGGTGTCACCTCAAGATGGGTTTCTTCATCAGGTATCGACGCTTGATACGCTCGGTCTCGATCGCCCCGAGACCAAATGCAAGCTCAAATGACGGCACCGCAGCAGCGATCTTTGTCGTCGCGATCAGGATCATTCGCTAATGCGTTCTGGTGGGTCGTGTTTTGCCCACTGGGTTAGATTACGCCCACCGCGATCGTTTATGCCATCGCTTCGCCAATTTGGTGGGCACGATTTCAAAACGGCGAGCGCACAATGTCTACTTGCGCCGTTGCTATCGCAGTCCTATCGTTGTCGCGCGCGGTCACCTGTCGGTCCGCGCGAAAGGAGATCAAAAATGACTTGGAAGACCCCAAAAATCGTGGAAGTTCCGGTGGGGATGGAAATCAACATGTACGCCTGCGCTGCTCTCAAATAGGTAGTTTGCGATAACTACCGCATTCAACGGAGATGAACCGTCGTTGCGACGATGTGTCCAAAAACGGACGCCTGCAATTTAAGCACGACGGCAATTTAAGGACGATTGCAATTTGCGGAAGATTGCAATTTGCGGACCACCCCCGTGCCCGCGGTCATCGGCTTCCCCGCGTCTCCTGCTTCGTTGTGCGTCCCTCCGGCTTGTTCTCGTGCCTCGTCCTCCATTCATTGGCGGGCGGGGCATTTTTGTCTCTGCGGTTTCTGATCTTTGCCGACTCTGATAACCAGGTTGCGGCTTCGCATCCTCTGACTCTTGCTCATGGTTGACAGTCCGATGAAGCCAGCGCGCCGGCGCCTCAACCGAATGCCGCCTTTCCCTGTATGAATGCTGCCGCCAAAAGATTATGACTTCCGAGTGCAGCCGCCAGGGCAAGCGCGCTGTGAACAAATGTAAGCCCGGAGGATTCTCGATGATATCACGACGCACCGTTCTACACACCTTGGCCGCCGCGACGTTGGTCGGCAGCAGCCTCCCCGCGTTCGGAAAATCGGGCCGCTCCAGTCCCGCCCTAATGCTGGATACGGACAACGACGGTACCGTCGACCTTGCAGAGGCCAAAAAAGCAGCCTCGACCTTGTTCGATAAACTTGACCGAGATCACGACGGCACGCTCGACAAGCGAGAACTTGGCGGCAGGTTGACCGCGAAAGAATTTGCCGCTGCCGATCCAGATCACGATGGGACCCTGACCAAGGATGAATATCTCGCGGTTGTGGAGCAGCGCTTTAATGCTGCAAATCCGGATCGCGACGGCACGCTAGACGCGAAGGAACTAGCCACGAAGGCCGGCCGACAATTGGTGCGCCTGCTAAAATAACCAGGCGCGGCGCATCTCCGCCCAAGTGTCGGGAAGATCGGAACTGGCGCGGGGTTTCAGTCATCGGGCCACGTTTCCCGCGCTGGTCCGTGGTCTGGGCGCGGCTCCCGCCTCACCAGCCCCCTAGCTGCAATTGCGGGGGAATCCAACGGAGGAGTGAATGAAACTCGCAGTAATCGCGCTTTCCGCCGCTGCGATGATTGCTTCCGCGCCTGCCGTGTTTGCACAAGGTGCATCGAGCAAGACACCCGGCCACGCGCAAATGCACGGAAAGAACGCTGGTCATCATGCTTCCGGCTACGCTCCGGGCCAACGGATGCAGGCCAATAGATCTAAAACGGGCTATCCGGGCGCCTCCGGTTACGCGCCTAGTAAACCCAGAGATATCACCGATATAGTCACACAGGGTGGTGGCGGTGGTGGTGGCGGCATGTAAATTCGATTGGAGGGCTTGCGGCCGACGGCCTGTCCGCCGCGTGGTCGTGTGCCGCCATCCAGGCGTCGAGCGCTGACCGCGAACGCCAACTTTCGCCGAACGCACGAAATTTTCGCTGACATCGTGCAAGCGAGGCAGGCTGGATCCAGTGGAAATGCTCCGGTTCAGAACCCGCAACCAGGCGACGCCGCCCTTTATGAGCCGAATGGTGGATCGATACCAACGATGACGCGGCAGACCACGGTCACAATTATCCGCAGCATTTCCACAGCTATACAAGACGAGAATCTGAACGGCTGACAATGACTTGCTGCGCACAAATTCACAGCCTTCGATGATGTCAATTCTGTGTAACTGAAATGACACCGCCTGCAGTTCGACGCGCCAGGCGGCGTCAGTTTCCCGACTGCTCGAATGCCGCCCGGCAGGCGTCGCTCAAGCTCGGCTTGTTCCGCCGCAGGCAGGCCGTAATGGCGCGGACGTTCGGAATTTCGCCGGCGCAGAGCCGATAAACATCCGGCGTGCAGGCCTTTCGCTGCTCGGGCGTGCCGAGCGCAAACGCCGAACCGGCCGAAAACAGCGTGAGCATCAGGCCAAGCGCCACGGCAGCGCGGCGAATGAGCTTGAAAGATCGGGCAAATCTTGCGTCCATGGCAGTGTTCCTCATCGCGCGGCGCTGTCGTCAACACCACGTCTGCACCGCCAATACGCGAACCATTCCCACGCAAATGTGATTTCTCTCACACTCGGTACGTCAACGTACCGCCTACTTTTCCGGCGAAATTGAAAGAGATCAGTAACCAATCAAGGCGCGATCGCCGGATCGCTAAAATTCGAATGATCTGCGCAATCGGAAAACAAAGGGATTTTGCGACCGTGCTCTTCCGAAGGTGGGAGAGCGTCATGAGCGAAGTCGAATTCGACCGATTGCTGGATACCGTGCGAGCGGCCGTTGCGCCTGTTCCGGACGAGGATTCCAGGGCCCTCATCGCGCTCGTCACGGGGGTGCCCAGCGCCGCCAACGACAACCAGATGGCCTGGCCGCTGATCCCGTTCCCTGACGGCTGGTACGCCAGCTGCTGACTTGGCTGGAGCTTTCGACGGTCTCTCACGCGCCAAGCGCCAAAGTCGATCCGCCTAGAGCTTCACGCGCTGAACCGTTGGCGCGTCTACCTCCCGGTCCCAATTGCTGTAAAGGAGCCGGTCGACCGTGATGATCACGCCCAACACCATGACGTAACTGAGGATCAGCAGCGCGACCAGGAAGAAAGCGATATTGCGCCAGGTGAAATTTTCGAGCATTTTGCCGGAACCCCCTGCAGGCAATCCGGCTTACAACTCCCATCCGTCGACTTGGTTCCCATGCCTGTTCAGCGCCCCCACGACGCCGATGCGCGCCAAGATCGTCGCATCACCGCCTTCCGGACCGCCCATTCCTCGCTCCCGCCGGCTCACCGACCCGACCTATCGCTGACGAACGCCATCGGGGTTTGGGTAATCCAGGCTTAAGTCTTTGATTTTGGTGGAGGCCACGACCAGAATTGAAACGCTCAAGGCGCCCCCCTTCCCCATCATGCCAGGCGGGCGCGCTCCTGATCGCGGTCGGTTCCGGCAGCTCTTAGCTCAGCTAAATTGGGCGGATAGAGATTGACCGTTCTCCGAAGCCGCCCCCAGAGTCCCAGCTCCTGCCCCTTCGCCAACACTAATCTGCTTTACCAATCGGTTTGGAGGCGGCATGTCGACCACTACCTGCCGACAACGACTACTTCGATCGCCGTTGCGACTTTGCCACGCCGCAGGTTTACCGAGCGTAGTCTGGCCCCTAGAGTGGGTTCTGTTCTAACTGAAGCCCCGGCGTTGACGCGTGCGTCTTTTTGAACGATCATCCTTGAGCTTATCGACCGGACCGCTACAATCTTAACGTGAACGCGAAGCTCATCCGCGAGGCCGTCATGAGCACCGCGAAGTTGGGTCAATACCTCGCTACAGCCTTGCTCTGCGCCGGGGCATTCACACCATCGCCGCTCGCCGCCGAGACGGCCGCTTTGCGCGGCTACAACGCACCGATTGGCGAGAGCTCAATTTCCGGCATTTCGTCCGGTGCGTTCATGGCCGTGCAGTTCGCAACGGCATGGTCGTCGATCATCAAAGGCGTCGGGGTGGTGGCCGGTGGGCCCTATTGGTGCGCGAAAGCCGACGCTATCGCCTGGTCGTTTTGGTACTTGGGGGGGCCGGCCAGCCGGGCCGAAGGTCCCTGCATGAAAGGACCGGCGTCGGAGCTGACGTTAAGCGATTTCACGGCGAAGGCGGACGCAGAGGCATCGGCCGGCGGGATCGATCCTCTCGACAATCTCGGCAGGCAGAAGATCTATCTTTTCCATGGCTACAATGATTCCAAAGTCGCCAGCGCTGCGACCGATGCCGCCGCCGATTTCTATCGCCACTATCTGCACGATACCAATCGCGCCAATCTTTTCTATCAGACTGCGCTCGGCGCCGGCCACTCCTTCGTGGTGGCGAAACAGGCCGGCGGCGTCAACGCCTGCAACGCCAACCAGGCTCCGTTCATCGACCAATGCGGTTACGATCAGGCCGGCATCATCCTGCAGCACATTTACGGCCGCCTGAATGCGCCCAACTCTGGGCAGCTTGCAGGCACCGTAAAGAGCTTTGATCAATCAATTTACACCAAGCCGCTCACACCGGACTCGTTGAGCCTGGCCGACAGAGGATACGTATTCGTCCCAAAGGATTGCGAGCAAGAAGGCGCTCGCTGTCGCGTCCACGTGGTGCTCCACGGCTGCGAGCAGGACGAAGGCGATGTCAAACGGCAGTTCGTGGACGATGCCGGCTTCAATGCGTGGGCGGACAACAACCACCTTATCGTTCTCTATCCGCAGACCAAGGCGAGCGGATACTGGCCGACCAATTGGTACGCCTGCTGGGACTGGTGGGGCTACGTCGACTACCTCGACAGCTACGTCACCAAATCAGGGCCTCAGGTCAAAGCCATCAAGGCCATGCTGGATGCACTCACCGCTGGCGCGGCGCCGCCGGTCGAGACGTCTGTGTCATCCGCGGCAGCCCCCGAAGGGCTTTCGGTCATAGACACCTCCGATACCGCCGCCGATCTCGTGTGGTCTCCGGTCCCAGGCGCTGCGACCTACAGGGTATCGCGCGCGGGTGCCGATGGTGGCGCGTTCCAGACCATCGGCGACGTAGCGGGACCAAGCTTCGGCGATTCCGGTCTCACGCCGCAAACGACCTACCGCTGGCACGTCTCGGCCATCGCAAACGGAGCGGAGGGTCCCGCCTCCACCGACACCACAGCCACGACACGTGCAACCCCCGCGCCTTGCGACAGCCCGGGATCTTGCCCGGTCAGCAAATGAGCATTGAGGCTTTCAGGGTTCGCGCCCCCTGCAACGCTCACCAGGCATAAGCGT
The DNA here is from genome assembly GCA_049674245.1 of Bradyrhizobium sp. Taxonomy (GTDB): domain Bacteria; phylum Pseudomonadota; class Alphaproteobacteria; order Rhizobiales; family Xanthobacteraceae; genus Bradyrhizobium. The sequence goes on from JBATYU010000716.1 coordinate 12,741, forward strand.
CCCCAATGCGGGCAGGGTTGCAGGAGAATGTCAGCCTGCGGTCGCTTCTTGGTAACTCATTGATTTTGATGGAGGCCACGACCAGAATTGAACTGGTGTAAACGGTTTTGCAGTTTCTCTTGAGGCTGTACCGAGTGGTCAGCGCTCATCCCGAAATGATTGATCTTGTTCGGTTTTAGGATACGCCTCAAACCAACCGATACCTTCCAATTCGGTCTTAGTCCTTCGGGAGGAACCGTGATGAAACTTATCGCTGCGGTGGCTACTGTTATTATGGGTCGCCCGCCGGCATCTGCTGCGCCCTGACGCCGCAAGACCTCGGTTGGGTTTACACGCGCAATCAGCCCATGGGCTATGGCGAACCTTATCCTGCTGTGCGAATGGCTGACGGCACGCTTGCCTGCTCGAATAGCAACTACCGGCCTATTCACGGCTGGTGTCAGCGCATCTGGTAAGACGAAAGCGCGGGACCGAAGCCCCGCGGCTCCGGTAGCCCTGCACGACTCCAGGAAGGCCGCTGGTGCGGGTTCGGCTTGCGGGTTGGTCCGGTGTGCCGGCTGGCGTGGAATCGCAGGGCCGCCCGATTGTGAGTCAACCGGCGCGCTTAAAGTTAGCCCAGCGCCATTGCCGTCAAAAAAGCGCATCAGCTTTCGTTCGATTACGATAGCAAGATTGATCCCAGTACCGGATTATGGAAGAGGCCGCCAACTGACGCGGCCCTTTGAG
>JBATYU010000717.1:0-9267 GCA_049674245.1 Bradyrhizobium sp.
GGCGAGTAGCGGCCCCGCCAGCAGGATCGAGGCGCGGATCCGCGCGCACAAGACAGGATCGAGGTCGGCGGCGCGGATTTCCTTGGCATGAATGGAGAGCTTGTTGCCGCCGCGCCATTCGGCCGAGGCGCCGACCGAGCGGATCAGCTCCACCAGGGTTTCGGTGTCGCGAATGCGCGGCACGTTTTCCAGCGTGACCGGATGCTCGGTCAACAACGCCGCGGCGATGATCGGCAACGCGGCGTTCTTGTTGCCCGACGGTTCGATCGCGCCGCCTAGCCGATGACCGCCCTCGACGATGTATTGGACGGGCGGCGCGACGGTACCCCGTTTGCGAAGTTCGTGATCCATTTGCGGGCTGCCTCTGACACGAACTTCGGAGAATATTCGGGCACCGGCAATCTAACAGATTTTGGTGTCGCTTTTACACATCCACATTGGCACTGAGCGAATTGTCCTGGATGAATTCGCGGCGCGGCTCGACTACGTCGCCCATCAGCTTGGTGAAGATGTCGTCGGCCTCGTCGACCTCCTTGATCTTCACCTGTAGAAGCGTGCGCTCGTTGGTATCGAGCGTGGTTTGCCAAAGTTGCTCCGGGTTCATCTCGCCAAGGCCTTTATAGCGCTGCTGCACCACGCCCTTGCGGCCGGCGTCGGTGACCGCCTCGAACAGGTCGACCGGGCCGTGAATGGCGGTCTCGTCATCCTTGCGGCGCAACACGCCCGGTTTCGGATAGGCCTCTTGCAGTCTTGCCGCGTGATCGTCGAGTTTGCGCGCGTCAGCGGAGCCGAGCAGGGCATCGTCGATGATAGCGACATCCTTGACGCCGCGGACGGTGCGCTCGAAGAAGAAACCTTCGCCTTCGGTGAAGCGTCCGCTCCAACCGCGCTCGACTTCATCGGCCAGCGCATCGAGCCGCCTGGCGATGTAACCGGCGGCCGCATTGGCGGTGTTGACGTCGCCGGTGATCTTCGGGTTCAGCACGCCGGCGATCGCCGCTTGTTCGACCACCTTGCGGTTATAGCGACTGTGCAGATTGTGCAGGATGCCGCGGATGATTCGCGCGTCTTCCACCAGCGACAGCAGGTCGCGTCCGCTGCGGTCTCCGCCGGAGGCCGGCTTGAACACGCAATCGTCGAGCCCGGTCGAGATCAAATAATTCTCAAGCGCACGCTCGTCCTTCAGATATTGCTCGGATTTGCCGCGCGTTACCTTGTAGAGCGGCGGCTGCGCGATATAGAGGTGGCCGCGATCGATGATCTCGCGCATCTGCCGGTAGAAGAAGGTCAGAAGCAGGGTGCGGATGTGGGCGCCGTCGACGTCGGCGTCGGTCATCACGATGATCTTGTGGTAGCGCAGCTTGTCGACCGAGAAATCGTCACTGATGCCGGTGCCGAGCGCGGAGATCAGCGTGCCGATCTGTTCGCTCGACAGCATCTTGTCGGTGCGCACGCGCTCGACATTGAGGATCTTGCCGCGCAGCGGCAGCACCGCCTGAAATTCGCGGTTGCGGCCCATTTTGGCGCTGCCGCCGGCGCTGTCGCCCTCGACGATGAAGAGCTCGGACTTGGCAGGATCCTTTTCCTGGCAGTCGGCGAGCTTGCCGGGCAGCGAGGAACCGCCGAGCGGACTCTTGCGTGTCAGTTCGCGCGCCTTGCGCGCGGCTTCGCGCGCGGCGGCGGCCTGGATCACCTTGCCGACGATCACCTTGGCCTCGGCCGGGTGTTCCTCGAACCATGCGGCCAGCGCCTCGTTGATGACGTTCTCGACCACCGGGCGCACTTCGGAGGACACCAGCTTGTCCTTGGTCTGCGACGAAAACTTCGGATCGGGCACCTTCACCGAAAGCACGGCGGTGAGACCCTCGCGGCAATCGTCGCCGGTCAGCTGAATCTTTTCCTTTTTCGCATTGGCCTCGGCATAGCCGTTGACCTGGCGGGTCAGCGCGCCGCGGAAGCCGGCGAGATGCGTGCCGCCGTCGCGCTGCGGGATGTTATTGGTGAAACACAGCACGTTCTCATGATAGCTGTCGTTCCACCACAGCGCCGCCTCGACGCCGATGCCGTTCGCCTCCGACCGCACGATGATCGGCGCGGGCACCATCGCCTTCTTGTTGCGGTCGAGATACTTCACGAACTCCTCGACGCCGCCGACATAGCGCATTTCCTCGCGCTTCTCGACCGCGTGGCGCATGTCGGAGAGCACGATATTGACGCCGGAGTTCAGGAACGCGAGCTCGCGCAGGCGATGCTCCAGCGTCGCGAAATCATATTCGACATTGGTGAAGGTCCCAGTCGAGGCCGTGAACGTCACCTCGGTGCCGCGCTTGCCGTTGGCCTCGCCGACCACCTTCAGCGGTGCCACCGCATCGCCATGGGCGAATTCGATGTAATGTTCCTTGCCGTCGCGCCACACCTTGAGTTGCAGCTTGCTCGACAGCGCGTTGACCACGGAGACGCCGACGCCGTGCAAACCGCCCGAAACCTTGTAGGAGTTCTGGTCGAACTTTCCACCGGCATGGAGCTGGGTCATGATGACTTCGGCGGCCGAAATGCCTTCGCCTTTGTGGATGTCGACGGGAATGCCGCGCCCGTCGTCGCGCACGGTGACGGAATTGTCGGCGTTGAGCACAACCTCCACCAGCGTCGCGTGGCCGGCGAGCGCTTCGTCGATCGCGTTGTCGACGACCTCGTAGACCATGTGATGCAGGCCACTGCCGTCATCGGTGTCGCCGATATACATGCCCGGCCGCTTGCGCACGGCATCGAGGCCCTTCAACACCCGGATCGATTCCGCGCCATATTCAACCGGGATGGAATGCTCGGTGTCGGCGATCGATTGCCGGGCAGGTTCTGTCATATGAGGCCTTCGAGGATGTCCCGAATCAGCGGCGCAAGATGAGGGGCTGATTTACGTTATTTCTGCCATGAAAGACGAGGCGCGCCTAGCGCAAAGTCTGCATCAGCAAACTGTTGAAGAAATAAGGTTTTTTGACTGTTTTTCAAGGCACCGAAAAGCCTGCTCAGGGGGCTCGAGAATGCATGATTCGAGGGCTGATTTCAGGCTCAAAAAATCCGCAATTTTGCATCTCGTTTCGACCGTGAATGGCAGAGGCTTGCGGACCTGCTAGAGAAGGCCAATTGCGGTTTCTTGCTCCACGGATTGGCCGGTGCTGTCTTCGCCTTCAGATCGATATCGGCCGGATATTGACGGCCTGCGGGCCGTCGCCGTGATGCTGGTGGTGCTGTATCACGCGTTCCCGCAAGCCATGCGGGGTGGTTTCGTCGGCGTCGACATCTTCTTCGTGATTTCAGGTTTTCTGATCACCGGCATCATCGCGCGCGAACTCGACCAGCGACGGTTCAGCCTGCTCGGCTTCTACAACAGGCGGATCCGGCGCATTTTCCCGGCGCTGATCGTCGTGCTATCGGCGGTTTTGGTGCTGGGTTTCTTATGGATGCTGCCGGCGGCTTACGCGCAACTGAGCGCCGATGTGTTCGCCAGCGCGGCGTTCGTCGCCAATTTCGCGCTCTTGCTGCAATCGGGCTATTTCGACGTCGAGGCGGCCAAAAAGCCGCTGCTGCATCTGTGGTCGCTCGGCATCGAGGAGCAGTTTTATCTGTTTTGGCCGCTGATCCTAATGCTCGCCGCGCGATTGCGCCTCAGTTTGCTTGCGGTGGCCTCTGTCATTGGGATTGCGTCATTTGCGCTCAACGTGGCGCTGATCGGCGAAAACCCGGTCGCGACCTTCTATCTGCCGTTCACCCGTGCCTGGGAATTGCTCGCGGGCGCAACGCTCGCCTGCGGCTGGAGCCGCATCGGCCAAACCGAGATGGCGAGCAACTTGCGCGCCGGCATCGGTATCGCGCTGGTCGCGGTTGCCGCTGCCATCCTCGATACCAACCGCGCGTTTCCAGGCTGGTGGGCGGTTTTGCCGGTTTTGGGCGGCACGCTGCTTTTGTCGGCGCCACAGGCCTGGGGTTGCCGCCATGTGCTCGCGAACCCAGCGACGGTCTGGGTCGGCTTGATCAGCTACCCGCTCTATCTCTGGCACTGGCCGTTATTGGTCTTCTTCGCGCTCATCAAATTCGCGCCGCTGACACTGCTCGAGCGCGGACTGATCGTCGGATTGAGCATTGCGCTGGCTTGGGCCACCTATCGCTTTGTCGAGATCCCATTTCGCTTCGGCCGGCCGAGCCCAGTCAAGTTACTCAGTCTCGGCGGGGGTATGGCGCTGATCGCGGTTGCGGGCGCAATTGTCGTCGCAAACCGCGGCTTCGACTTCCGCCTGCCGGGCGAAATCCGCGGCATGACCGAGGTCGCGGCGCAGTCTTCGAAATGGCGGGTCCACGAATGCCTGATCGATCTTGCCCGGGAAATGTCGTTTGCCGATGATTGCGTCGACCGCGGCCGGCGTCCGCTGGTCCTGGTCTGGGGCGATTCGACCGCGGGCGCCCTGATGCCCGGCTTGCGCAAGGCGCAGGAAAGCCGCGGCTTCGGCATCGCGCAGTTTACCTCGGGCTCGTGCATCCCGGCGCTCAATACCGATGTGGCGGGCACGCCGAACTGCCGTGCAATCAACGACAAGGTGTTGTCGCTCGCCCGTGAGCTCAGGCCCGATATCGTGCTGCTGCACGGCACCTGGGAGCGCTATCTCGATGCCGTGGCCGCAACCGTGACGGCGCTGAAGCAACAGACCGGCGCCCGCGTCGTCGTGCTGGGTTCGGTGCCATGGTGGAAGCGCGGGCTGCCGAACGAGGTGCTTCGCTACTTCATGCTGCACCATCGCCTGATCCCGGAGCGGTCCGCTCGCGCGGAAGCCGACGGGTCAGGCGCAAAATTGCGCGACAAAGTCGTGGCTTCCGGCGCCGAATTCATTTCCGTGTGGGACGTCATGTGCAACGCCGACGGCTGTTTGACACGCATCGGCGACACAGCCGGCGACATCTCGGCAACCGATCAGGTGCATCTGACCGAAAAGGGATCGGTATTTTTGATCCAATCGATCATCGACCGGATTTTGGGCGAAAACGCCGGACCGGCGACGCGCGCGTCACAGTGATTTCCTAACCGCGCCGCGCAATCCGCCCGGAGTCGACATCGAAAATCTGGCCTGATGGGCCGATCTCGGCGAACGCGCCCGGATCGGCGCCGGTCAGCCAGACCTGCGCGCCGAGCGTTTTAAGCTCATCGAACAGCGCTTTGCGCCTGTTGGGATCAAGATGGGCGACCACCTCGTCGAGCAGGAGTAACGGAGTTATGCCGGTCATTTCCGCAACCAGCGTGGCGTGCGCCAGCACCAGCCCGATCAACAGCGCCTTCTGCTCGCCGGTCGAGGCGTCACGGGCGGGCGTGTTCTTCGGCGCGTATATCACCTTGAGGTCGGTGAGATGCGGGCCGTCGAGGGTGCGGCCCGCGATGGCATCGCGCGGGCGGCTGTCACGCAGGATCTGCAGGTAGCGATCCTCCACGGCGGTCGCGGGCTCGCTCGAGAGCGCATTCTCCATCCAGCCGTCGAGCATGATCTCGGCGGACGGGAAGGCGGAGGCGTCGCCGCGCGCGCGCAGCATCGCCGCCAGCCTTGTCGCGGTCTGTCCTCGCATGGCAGCCACCGCCACCGCAAGCTCGGCGGTCTCGCGTTCGATCGCGTCACACCAATGGTCGTCGTAATTGCGCACCTCCAAGAGCCGGTTGCGCGAGCGCAAACTCCGGTCCAGCGCCGAGACGCGGCTTGTATGCTCGCTGTCGATGGCGAGCACCAGGCGATCGAAGAACCGCCGCCGCTCCGAGGCCGCCGCCAAAAACAGCCCGTCCATCGATGGCGTCAGCCACACCATGCGTAAGTGATCGCCAAAGGCTGTCGCCGACGTCACCGGCTCGCGGTCGATGCGGCAGCGCCTTGTGGTGGCTGACACCTCGCCCAGCGGTGCATCGATCCCGGTGCCAAGCGTCGCCAGGCCAAGCGCGCCCTCGACTTCGGCCGATACCGCCCACGAGCCGTCGCCCTGATTGTCGGCAACATCTTCAAGCGTCGCCCGGCGCAAGCCGCGGCCGGGCGACAGGAACGAGATCGCCTCGAGGCAATTGGTTTTGCCGGCGCCGTTCGGGCCTGCCAGCACCACCATGTCGCCGCGCGCCTCAACGCCTGCGGCGCGGTAGTTGCGGAAGTGCGTCAGCGTCAGGCGATGGATGCGGGAGGCGGCCATATCTGGAAAGGACGGTCTTTCTTCCCTCTCCCCTTGTGGGAGAGGTGGCGCCTCACGGAGTGAGGCGACGGGTGAGGGGTATCTTACCGCTCGGCAAGCTTTGCGAAAATGTCCTCCAATACCACAGAGGGTTGTTGCAGCACGTCATTGTTCCAGTAGCGCGCGATTTGAAGACCTGCTGCTGTCAGGACGCTTTCTCTCGCGGCGTCGCGATAGGACGATGCATGCTGACTGCCATCGATTTCGACGATGAAGCGCTTCTCGAAGCAAACGAAGTCGAGAATAAAGTTCTGAAAGGGGACTTGGCGACGAAACTTGAAAAGCGCAAGGCGCCGGTCGCGGAGCAAGCGCCACATGGCAGCTTCGGCGTCGGTGGGTTCGCGCCGCATCTTCTTGGCGAAGTTGCGAATGCGCTTGGCGGTCGGCCGATGGTGTGGCGTCTGCGGCACGAACCCCTCACCCGACGCCTCACTTCGTTCGGCGCCACCCTCTCCCACAAGGGGAGAGGGAAGATCAGAGTCCGTCTCGCGATTAGCTGTCACACCCGCATCGGCATCAGCACGTAGAGCGCGCTCTTGTTGTCCTTGTCCTGCACCAGCGTCGGCGAGCCGGGATCGGCCAGCCGCAGCACGGCGACTTCGCCTTCGATTTGTGCCGCGATGTCGAGCAGATAGCGCGAGTTGAATCCGATATCGAGCGCCTCGGCCGCGTATTCGACTTCGAGCTCCTCGGTGGCGCTGCCGGAATCCGGATTGGTCACCGACAGCACCAGCTTGCCGGCGGATAGCGCGAGCTTCACGGCGCGGCCGCGCTCGCTCGAAATCGTTGAGACGCGGTCGACCGCAGCCTCGAAATCCTTCTTGTCGACGATCAGTTCCTTGTCGTTGTTCTGCGGAATGACGCGGCCATAGTCCGGGAACGTGCCGTCGATCAGCTTCGAGGTCAGCACCACGTTGCCGATGGTGAAGCGGATCTTGCCTTGCGACAGCTCGATGGCGACTTCCGCCTCATTGTCCTCGATCAGGCGCTGCACCTCGCCGACGGTCTTGCGCGGCACGATCACGCCGGGCATGCCGGTCGCGCCCTTTGGCAGCGGCAGCTCGACCTGGGCGAGGCGATGGCCGGCGGTTGCGACCGCGCGCAGCGTTTGAGCCTTGGCGCTGCCGGCCGAATGCAGATAGATGCCGTTGAGATAGTAGCGGGTCTCTTCCGTCGAGATCGCAAACTGGGTGCGGTCGATCAGGCGCTTCACGTCGCTTGCGGGAAGCGTAAAGGAATGCGTCATGTCGCCGGCGGCAAGATCGGGAAAATCGTTTTCGGGCAGCGTCTGCAGCGTGAAGCGCGAACGGCCGGCGCGGATCGCCAATACCGAGCGGTCGCCATCACCCTCCAGCACGATCTGCGCGCCGTCGGGCAATTTGCGCACGATGTCGTAGAACATATGCGCCGGCACCGTGGTGGAACCGCCGGTCGCGGTTTCCGCGGCCAGCGTTTCCGTCACCTCGAGGTCGAGGTCGGTCGCCTTCAGCGACAGCCGCGCATTTTCGGCGCGGACCAGCACATTGCCGAGAATCGGAATGGTGTTGCGGCGCTCGACCACGCGGTGGACGTGACCGAGCGATTTCAGGAGTTGCGCGCGTTCGACGGTGACCTTCATTGCATACCCGCCCGATCCCTTAAGATGGAAAAGCCGGGCGGCCCGGAAGGCGCGCCGCGGCATTTGAAACCCGAAAGCCGGATCAGTACTGGATTTGATCAAACCCGCGGGGGGACCGCAAGGTGGCGCGGATGGGGCACAAGTTCAAGGGAGGGTAGCGCCGTTCCCCGCGTTTTGCGGGTCTTTCTTCCGCTCCCTCCCCCGGGCAAGGGGAGGGGCGGGGGTGTCACCGGGCGGACACCTATTCCTGCAATTGCCGCTTCAGCGATTCGACCTCTTCGGAGAGCGCCACGTCCTTTGCGACCAGGGCCTCGATCTTGCGAACCGCGTGCAGCACCGTGGTGTGATCGCGCCCGCCGAAGCGGCGGCCGATCTCCGGCAACGAGCGCAGCGTGAGCGTCTTTGCCAGATACATCGCGACCTGGCGCGGGCGCACCACATTGGCGGTGCGGCGCGACGACAAAAGGTCCGAGCGGCTGACATTGTATTGCCGGGCGACCACACGCTGAATGTCCTCGATCTTGATCCGTTTCGGCTCCTGCGGCCGGATCAGGTCGCGCACCTCGCGCTCGGCCATTTCCAGCGTCACTGGCTGGGCGTTGAGCTTGGAGTGCGCGAGCAGGCGGTTGATGGCGCCTTCGAGATCGCGGCCATTATGGGTGATGCTGCGGGCGAGATAGTCCAGCACCTGATCCGGGACGTCGAAGCTCGCATGATGCGCTCGCGCCGCCGCGACGCGCGACTTCAGGATTCCCAGCCGCAACTCCTCGCCGAGCGATCCCATCTCGACCACAAGGCCGCCGGCGAGCCGCGAGCGCACGCGATCGTCGAGGCTTTCCAGATCCGACGGCGGACGATCGGCTGCGATCACCACCTGGCGGCCGGCATCGATCAGCGCGTTCAGCGTGTGGCAGAATTCGGCCTGCGTCGATTTGCCCTGCAGGAATTGCAGATCGTCGATCACGAGCACATCGATGCCGCGTAGCGCTTCCTTGAAGGCGAGCGCCGTCTGCGTCTTGAGTGCGGCGACAAAGCCATACATGAATTTCTCGGCGGTGAGGTAAAGCACCTTGCGCTCGTTGCCGGAATTGCCGGCCCACGTCACCGCCTGCAACAGATGGGTTTTGCCGAGCCCAACGCCGGCGTGGATGTAAAGCGGATTGAACATGACGGGGTCACCGCGCCGCCCCTCCGCCACCTGGCGCGCCGCGGCATGCGCCAGCGTGTTGGAACGGCCGATCACGAAGCTTGCAAAGGTCAGGCGCGGGTCGAGCGGCGAGCCGCCAAGCGCATCATGGCTCGCCGATACCGGCGCGATCGCGGTTGCGCGCAATTCGGGCGCGGGACGGCCGTCGGGCCGCTCCAGACGCCGCGCATCGAGCGGCGCGGCGACTTCCTTCGCC
>JBATYU010000718.1:0-5196 GCA_049674245.1 Bradyrhizobium sp.
CCTTTGAGACATGCCGACGGACCCTGAAAATGTCTGCTTATCGGGGAAGGCCGGAAGTGATCGGCGCACGGTCAAACTGACGCGATTGACCCACATGCGACATCACTCCCGATTAATCGCCTTGCTCTCGTTGTCGATTTCTGCCCTATCAAAGTTATCGTCCTTGACGGCCGGCCGTTCAGCATTTGGCATCCCTAGCTCCAAAAGGCGCATTCCATGGCAGAAGAGCGATCGATGGTGACAGACGACCCTCTTAACGCTAAGCCCAGATTCAGCGGGACAGCGCACGAGGTAGCGTCCGGCGTTTTAATGCACCCTGTGTTCGTGAACACCTACGTAGTAAGAACGCCAGTAGGCTTATTGCTGATCGATCCCGGTACGGCGCGCGGCGCGCCGGGTGTTCATGCGGCGGTACGCGGGTGGAGCAGCGATCCCATTCACACCGCTGTCTATACGCATGGTCACCTCGACCATGCGTTCGGGCTGAAGCCGTTTCTCGATGAGGGCGCGCGCCCGCATATCATTGCACAGGAAAACTGTCCGGCACGTTTCCATCGTTACAGGCTAACGCATGGCTATAACGAGATCATCAATCGACGTCAGTTCGGGAACGATCGCATCCGATTTCCCGATACGTTTGAATGGCCGACGCTGACCTTTCGCGACAGCCTCATCCAGCGCATGGGCGATCTAGAAGTCCGCTACAACGCAGCCAAGGGCGAAACGGACGATCACTGTTATCTGTGGCTACCAGAGCGCCGTTATCTCTTCAGTGGCGACCTCATTATCTGGCGGTCCCCGAATTGCGGTAATCCGCAGAAAGTGCAGCGTTATCCGGTTGAGTGGGCGGAGGCGTTGGAAAAGATGGCGGCCCTCGAAGCGGAATGGCTTTTTCCCGGTCATGGCCTTGTGATTAAGGGCCGAGACGCCGTGCGTCGCGTGCTGACAGAGACTGCACAATATCTTCGCGTGATTATTGACCAGGTGCTGCCCCGCCTAAATGCGGGTGAAGCCCCGGATGACATCTTTCATGCGGTAAAATCAGATCCCGAACTGGCCTCGCGCCCCTATCTGCATGAATTGTATGACCATCCCAAATTCATCGTGCGGAATCTGATCCGGCAATGGGGTGGCTGGTGGAACGGCAATGCCGCGGATCTTTTCCCGGCGACTGTAGGACGGCAAGCGGCTGAAATCGCTGCTCTGGCCGGCGGCGTCGGCGCATTGGTGACCCGCGGTCGCGATTTGTTAGCGAGCGAGGATCTCGAACTCGCCTCGCATGTCGCCGAATGGGCATCGCGCGCAGCGCCATCGGATCCTGCGGCGCAGAAATTGAAGCGAGATGTTTACGAGAGGCGTATAGCAGCGACCGGAAACCTGATGGCTCAAGGGATCTACCGAGGCGCCATGAACGAGGCGCGCCTCGCTCTCGGAGAAGATCGCACCGAAAGGTCGGGGGCATTTACGCTCTAGCTAAGAGTAATGGCGCAAGACCCCGAAAGTTGTCCTAGCCCGACGCCCCCGATTTAGAGGTCGGGTGTTTCAGTATCTCACAAACTGAATCGATAAGTCAGCCGAGATCGAGACAGGAGGGACAGACCTTCCTCTCCCGTCGGTCCGCTCCGCTTCTTCAAGTTCGGTCATTCCGCCAGGCGGCCAGGTTGACGCCTGGACGACCTATCCGACGCTCACGCCCCGGGTTGAGTCAATCGCACCCGCGCGAAATGGTCGTGGACCCACATGGGTTCGCCGCACTGGCTTGGGCCTTGGCCGGTTATGCATGCGGCGCTCCAGGGCCGGGCTGCGACCTCGCGGCCCTTTCGAATGTGGGACCACGGTTACGCGAGCGGCCAGGTAGCGCGCCTCAAGCGCGCTGCGAGCCGGGCGCGCGACTAGACGCGCTCGATGATGCGCTTCACGCCGCTTTGGCCTGTGATCTAGGTCACCTCTTGCATGCCAAGGGATGTGGTAAGTGGGACGGAGCGATGATCAAACGCGCACGCCCATAGCCGGCAAGGAGCGCCTTGTCGCCGGGATGAGCAATCGTGGCCTGTTCAAGCACCGCAACCGCCTGGGCCCGTTGTCGGTTGTCCCGGAGCGCCTTTCCGGCGCTGTAATTGAATTCATTACATAATTTGCGATATTTGGCTTTTGACCCATACTCGGGGCCATATACGGGGTGAAGCGCCGCCGATCGAAAGACCCGCCGCCAGGAATGCTGGCTGATCTCTACTATGGCGACGAAGGCCCGCCGGGCATACAACTGGGCCGCGCGGTCGCGAGACTAGCCGTAACCGACTTGTCAACCATGTAGCTCAAGCGGGTCTCTCGCGGTCGCGCACTGAGCCCGCATGGGCATGATGCAGGCGATCAACCGGCACCATCAACACCGCACGGAGCAGCGGCGACCAAAAAGTATAGGATCGTTCGCTGAAGGACCTAGCCCCGCGCGAGGGTCTCATGGCCAATAAGTCCCAAGGCACGTGGTACGTCTCATTTAATCTGCCCCGGGGGAACCGACCGCGCGCTAGGGCGACCGAAACGTTTCCGAACGAGCGAGAGGCCAAGAAATTTGCGAGAGCGAAGTTGGCCGAAACCCAAAACGTCACTGCGGGCACGCTCAATCCTTATCTGCCGAAACGGACCATCGCCCCAACGCAGATGCTTGAATGGCTCGAAGAACCGGACGATCCGGATGAACACAGCGAAACCGGTCCGGAAGCGATCATCCACAACGGGCACTCTGGTCGGCGTCCGGATGCAGGCCGATGAGATCAAGGCAATTGATACTTGGGCCAGAAAACAAGACCCGCCGATCACAAGGCCATATGCCATCCGGCGCCTGGTCGAGCTTGGGCTGAAGGTGAAGACGCGAGCGAAGACGGTCGCCAAACCCGGCCGGAGGACGCGCGCTCGGGAGCTCGCCACGCAGGCGATCGAAAAGATCAGCGACCCCGCAGCACCGCCCGAAGAGCGCGATCAGCGGCGCCGGCGCCTCACGAACGGGCCGCCGGAATTCCGCGAGGCCCGCGTCGATCAGCCGAAGGCGAAGGGAAAATGACGATGAGGTTGCACGAGCGGATCCATGCCATGAGACAGCGCCGGCGGCGCCTCCCGTTGCGCGACCGGCTCCGCTCTCGCCGCCGCCTGGTCGAGCTCGGACTGAAGGCGAAGGGAAAATGATCCCGACATGGCTTGTCCAGTTCGGCTCGATCACGGGGCTCTTAGCCTTTTGCGTAACGATCTGGGATCGGTTGCTTTCCGCGCGGCCCCTGATTTGGATCAGCCCTGGCGATTATGGGCGCCAAGTCCACTTTAAGAACCTTGCGACTTGCGACATCACGATCAGCGCAATTTCGTGCTATCCGTCGAGCATCGGTGTGGCATCCAGCCAATCGCTCAATGCCACCGTCCGCGCCAGCGCTGGCCAAGGCTTCATGGCCATTTTGAAAGCTGATCAAGAGCGAGAATTCCCGCTTATTTTTAGACGCGGTGAATTGCTCGACGAGGACTGCAAGGATATTGCACCCTTTGTGATGATTGTTTCGTGGCGTCGAAACAGCTCTTACTGGCTGCCGCAAATTCCCAAGGTCATCTTTTCGTCGGCCAAGGCGATGCGGGAGCTCAAATCAGCAAAATGACAACTTAATTTGCTTAAAAAACAATTCCCCACTTTGGGGAAAACGCCGTAACTTTGACGCCAGCCGTCCGGATGAATCTGCCTTCCGGAGATAGGCGATGACCTTCATTCATCGACTGGAACGACTGGGAATCGTGCTCTATTGGGTAGGATACAGTCTCGCCATTCTGTTCGCGATTGTGAGCCTACTGATCTCACTCAATGGCCTAGTTTTCGGCGGGCCGATATCCGAGGCTTGGGTCTTGGTCTTCACCGTACTTAGCCCCGTTTGTTGGATATGGGGACGGCTCATGAGATTTATTCTCACCGAGATGTAGGCTGAACGCGCTCAGGGAAGATTTGAGGAAGCCATCCGCCGCCTGGTCGAGCTCGGGCTGAAGGGGAAGACCGCAAAGTGATCGGTATATGTGGAGGCCTCCAAATCGCATCCGCGTTTCTCGGAATCGCGGCGGCCATTTTGTGGTTAAGCGCCAGTCTCACCAAGACGCCGAAACGCATTCCGCAAGGTCCGCTAAAGGGATCGTTGTTTGATGTTTTCGATGAGATACATCTCAGCCTTGTGAAACAAAGCCGCCGGAACGCGCAAGCGGCGGCATGCGCTGCGGGCGCCGCGCTCCTTCAGACCGCGTTAATATGGGCGCCGACTTGTCGTTGGGGCTGAAGGCGACGGGGGGATGATCGAGGTGAAAAAATGATCGAACCCACCGAAGGCGATATCGGCCGCGCCGTCGTCTACATTGGCAACCGCTATCCTGGCGGCAAGCTCGAGGAAGGCGTCATCACTTCTTTCCATGATCATGCAGTGTTCGTCCGCTACGGCTCCGACAAGCACAGCAAGGCAACATTACGCGCCGATCTTGATTGGGTGCGGCCATCCGCGGCCTAATCGAGCTCCGGGCTAAGGTGAAGAGATCGGGCTGAAGGTGAAGAAATGACCAACCCCGTTGCAAAGTGGATGCGCAAGGAAGACGATCAACTACGCGCCGCGGCGGCTTCAGGCGAAACTGTTGCCGCGATCTCGGAGCGTCTGTGTCGCAGCGAGAGTGGAGTCCTCCACCGGGCCGATAAGCTCGGGATTGAGCTTGCCTCACGACAAGCGCCGGCCGGTCGAGATCGGGAGCCGCAGATGAGCCCACATCATTCGAACGACGACAAGAGCCCTCTGATAGATCTGTTGGTCTGCATCATATGTATGGAGACGATGAAGATCGAGAAAAGCACTCCCGACGCTGGGGGTACGGACATCGTCCAATATCGTTGTGGGCGGTGTGATAGAATTGAGCGGGTGCGACTCGTCCGCCAAAGTCGAGATGCGGCGGCGCTGAAGGCGAAGGGAAAATGAAACGCCCTCTGATTGCGAGCCTGCCATGGACACCGGAAGAAGAAGCGCGGCTGCGGGCCATGGCGCAAGAGGGCGATGGTCCCGCGGCCATTGCGAAACAGTTGGGACGCACGGAGCAAGCTACCAGGCACAGGTTCTATAAACTTGGCATTCCCCTGAAGCGCCGCAGCCGCCACATGGCTCAATTCAAAACAGCCGGCATAAGCTACGCGGA